>JAGGYK010000276.1 GCA_021162585.1 Deltaproteobacteria bacterium | reverse complement strand
GCGTGGATCGCTCATGCGCGTTTATACGAAATAATTAGTTTTTGCTAAAGATAATAATAATAATAATAAAGATTTACCCCCTTCTTTGTATCCCTTCCCAGTATTTATCTTCCAGCTCCCTCTTGAGCAATTTACCGTCCATATGCCTCGGCAATTCATCAACAAATTCAACTACCTTTGGAATCTTAATTCCATGTAGCCCATCTTTCTTACAGTATTCTATTATCTCATCTGTGTTTGATTGTTCACCTTTTTTAAGCTGAACAATTGCAGCCGGCACTTCTCTTAAGTCCGTATCTGGATACCTGATTACAGCCACATCAAAGACCTTTGGGTTTCTTACAATTGCTGCCTCTATCTCATTCGGAAAGACATTCACTCCGCCACTTATTATTATCTCTTTTTCTCTACCAGTTAGATATAAGAAACCATCTTCATCCAGATGCCCGAGCAGGCCATCATCGAACCAGCTTATGCCATCTATCACCTTGAATGCCTTCTCGATTTTTTCCGGCGTGCCAGTATATCTGAGACTCACTGTCGAAACGGTTCTGCCCAAGACTAACCCATCTTTATCCACCGGACACCATCTACCTGTGCTCTCGTCATAAATCTTAAGCTCGCCACACCTGGCCTTGCCTACACTTGCATAGCGTTTTGGTTTTTCCTCATAATCTTCCGGAAGAAGTATGGTTACTATTGAGGTCTCAGCAGAACCATAATATTCCTTAAAGACATTTCCTTTGCATCCTTGCTGAATGAAAAATTCATTTGTAGCCTTCTTTAACTCTGGCGAAGCTGGAGCAGCGGCACATATCAAGGATCTCATGGAACTTAAATCATATTTTGCCTTTACCTCATCCGGGAGATCCAGGATCCTTTCAAGTATTGTGGGTACTACAAAGACCCAGTTTATCCTTTCTTTCTCAACAATCCTCAGAAATTCCTCAGGATCAAACTCCCTCATAGGCACTCCAGTGCCACCCATAAGCAAAAAAGGCGCCCACGCAACAATGACTCCGGCATGGTATAGAGGACCCGGGATCAGACATCTCATATTGTGCGTTATGGTATCCTTTATCTTATTCCCCCCAAACCAGTAGAGAAAGCCAAATTGCATTATGGCGAATCTAAGATAATCTGCAAATGGCACCCTTGGGGCATCAGCTATATTGCTGAGGGCATAACCGTATGCGTCAAAGTAGTTTACATTCTTTGGGGTTCCTGTTGTTCCGCCAGTATAGGGATTTAGAGCAAGAATGAACTCTGTCTCAGGCATCTGATCAGATGATTGAGAGAGCAAATCCTCGTATAAGATCATATCATCAGGCGCATGCTCCCCGACTACCACAAAATGTTCAACTGTCTTTATCTTATCCCTAATCGAGGTTACATTGTCTGCAAGTTCCTCATGGAATATCAAGACCTTTGGCGATCCCCTGTTTATTGCCTCTGCTAATTCTTCGCCCTTGATATGCCAATTCAAGAATGGCATTGGACAGCCTATCAATGACCCTGCAAAGAATGCCTCAAAGAACTCATTCCCATTATAAAGCAGTTCCGCAAACTTGTCCTTTGGCTTTAACCCCAGGGATTTCAATCCATTCGCCAATCTAGTGACCCTGTCTTTAAAATCTCTGTATGTAAATTTCTTGTTCCCGAAAATTATTGCCTCTCTATCTCCAAATACTTCCCACATTGACATCAGGAGGTTTGGCATAAGCTTGTCCAGTCTAAACTTGATAAGGCTTGTGATGATCCCTATTAATCCTGTCTTTCTAACTGTGTTCAACAGAATGAAGACGGTGTTTTTAAACCCCCATTGTTTTACTGTGGTCATTACAAGCCCACGTGTCTCTTCCATCAATAATAATCCTGGAAGGGCCTTTAATACATTCATTAAACTTTTATCCTTCATTAAAACTCCTCCTTCATTATTGCCCCAAGGGCTTGCCATACTTTTCTTTCACCTTACCCCTCATCACCTTACCCACAGTAGTTATAGGTAAAGAATCAACAAATATAACCGATTTTGGTCTCTTAAATCCTGTCATCTTGTCCTTGCACCAAGATATTATCTCTTCTTGAGTCGCTTTTTCTCCTTGTCTCAATTCTATCACAGCACGAACTGTATGCCCCCAGGTCTCATCAGGAACACCTATAACACACACATGGCTTACCTTGGGGTGTGATTCTATTATCTCCTCCACTTCATGTGGGTACACCTTTTCTCCACCGGTTGAGATGGTCTCTTTCATTCTATCAACAACAATAAGCTCTCCATCCTTATCAATGTATCCAAGATCACCGGAGTGAAACCATCCACCTTCCATCACTTCAGCGGTCTTTTCACTATCCTTGTAATACTCCTTCATCACTGTGCCACTGCGATAAAGTATTTCCCCTACCTCTCCTTGGGGAACATCTTCACCATTCGCATTTACGATCCGCATTTCAATCCCGGAGACTGGCTTACCAACAGATCTGTCTTTTAGCCCATCTTCAGATGCGTCTATTCTTATCGAGGTATCTGGAGTCATTTCAGTTTGTCCAAACACATCAACGATTAAAGAGTTTGGAAATTTTTGCAGGATCCTTTTCTTTTGTGCGGCTGGATTTATACCAGACCCTGTCATTGCAATTAAAACGGAATTCTTATCGTATTTGTCGAAGTCTGGGTGGTCCAATATCTTTTTCCACTGAGTCGGGACAAGTACTACCATTAGGGGCTCCTCCTGATCGATGATCTCCAGGGCCTCTTTTGGATCAAAGCTAATGCCAGTGCGAAATATAAGTCTTGGCGTTAGAGCCATAGGTCCTGTGATCAATAGCTGATAATTTGCCATGTGGAATAACGGCATATTTAGAAACATAGATAGCCCACCGGTTATTCTATTGATTAGAGGCGCAGCAGGTGTGCTATACACCTTTGGGAGTAGCTGCGGTATTGATTTTGCCACAGAGGAACGTATCTTCGGATAGGTAAGGAGTTTATTGACAACACCCTCAAGACCGGGGACAGGGGATATTCTATCGACTATACGGCCGACATTCACCTTTGGATCTAAAACAAACCGGCTGAATAGATCTCCAAATATAGATTCCGCCAGGTTTCGGAAATTATCGTATGTCAATACCACCCCTTTAGGCAGCCCTGTAGTGCCGCCTGTATAAGAAATGGTACAAACATCACCCCCTGTGGTGCATGGAGGCGGCTCAGTCGAAGGGTATTTAGCAATAAACTTTTCATAATCCAGTATATCCTTGGGGACATCTTTTCCTTCACGTGCAAGGCAAATATAATTTTTAACCTTTTTCAAATTCGGCCGAGCCTTGTTTACCTCCTCCGAAAATAGGTCTTCAAATATAAACGCAATGGAATCAGATTGATTGGTTTGATATTCAATCTCTCTTGCCACAAACCTGAAGTTCATTGGGATTGGGACAGCACCAATCTTTTGGAGCGCATAATTTGATTCTATAAACTCAGGGCAGTCGTGGAACATGATAATAACATGATCACCCTTTTTTATACCCAAGTCCAAAAGTGCATTTGCAAATCTATTAACTTTAGTGTTCAGCTCCTTCCAGCCGACTCTCCTGGACCCGTAAGTGATGGCTATGCCCTTTGGATTATACCTTGCCTGATCCGCCAGAAGTTCTCCAAAACTTTTTCTAGACATCGTTTTGACCTCCTTTTAATTATTTTATAAATCCTCTTTAAGCTGAATGCTGATCGCTGAGAGCTGATAGCTATTTTCATATAAACGCGCATGAGCGATCCACGCTCACAACGAAGTATGAAAATGCCCTTCCTCGGGATGGGTTCCTCTCTCGCTTGCCTGCATCGCTCTTTGATACATCCTTTAGG
>JAGGYK010000015.1 GCA_021162585.1 Deltaproteobacteria bacterium | reverse complement strand
TATACATACTTATATGTATAAGCTATGCAATAGGCCTTGTCAAGGGAAATTATTTTAATGGGTAACTACATCAGATTTCTGGAAAAGAAATGCTGGTTTTATGCGGGTTTAGGTGTAAAAATTAGGTGCTTTTTACCCTTTTTTGCCAATTAAGGGGTAAACTTGGGTTAAAGAGGAATATGAGATGATTTTAATCATTTACAAGAGGAGGGATGAGGGGCTCTTGAGCTTATCCTTTAAGCATTTTTTGCTAATACATCCAAGCGAAATTGAAGGAGAAGCGATCCCTCCTGAGCCCGACGCGCGAATAGGGATCGCCGTAAGCGAGCCTACGATGTATCAAAAAATATTTCAGGCAAGCGAAAAAACCCCTCATCCCGAGGATATTTTCATCCCTGGTTGTGCCTGCCCCGCGGGCATGCGGGGTTTATATAAGAGTATGGCTCTATTATTGAGCCTGATTTTATGGCAGAGTTCTCTATTACACTATTATTCCCTATGATAGAGCCTCTTCCAATATTGGAATCTGTTATCCATACCCCTGGCATGATCTTTACACCGTGTTCTATCTTTGTTACACCCAATATGTGTACATTAGGCCAAATCTCCACATCGCAGGCTATAGTTGCGGTGGGACTGATCCATGTTACCTTTGGGGCTATTATTGTTATACCATCATCCATAAAATTATCATTTATTCTTTGTTGCATGATGGTAGCCGCATGAGAGAGTTGTCTCCTTGAATTTATCCCATAGGCCTCGTCAGGGCTTGCCACATTAAATGATATAGCATGTTTTGTCATGCCTACAATATCTGTAAGATAGAATTCCCCTTTGGCATTTTTTGCAGAGAGCCTTGGTAGAGCATCTAATAAAAAGTCCCTTTTGATTATGTATACTCCTGTATTGATCTCAGATATCCTTTTTTGATCAGGGGTGGCGTCTAACTCTTCTACAATGGAGGTAACATGGCCATCTTCATCTCTTATTATCCTGCCATACCCGTAAGGGTTTTGTAATACTGCGGTAAGTATACCCATGTTTGATCCAGTGTCTTGATATACATCAAGGAGGCCACCTATGGATTCGTTCTTTATAAGTGGCATATCTCCAGGTAATATTATAGCATCTGTTGCATCTGTTGATTCTAAGACATCTCTTGTCTGAAGTAGGGCATGACCTGTTCCAAGTTGGGGTTCCTGGACTACTTTTGTTAGTTCAAACTTATCCAGGTAGGTGTTTATATGCTCTTTTCCATATCCTATAACAACTACTATAGAGTTGCTTACCTTTCTTGCCAGCTTTATTGTGTAGTAGATCAGGGGGAACCCAAGGATTTCGTGCATGACTTTGGGTCTTTTGGATTTCATCCTTGTTCCTTTTCCAGCAGCCAGTATAACTGTACATATATTATGCAAAATTTAGCTCCACATTACTCCATTACTCCATTACTCTATCATACCATGAGCATGACAAGAAATAAAATTTATTAAAAGGTCACTTTAATTCCGATAATATATGTATATGGATTTTAAGACATCTATATCATATGGTCTGATATTTATGATCATACTTGGCAGGATTTATATATCCTGCTTCATTTGTCTTGTAAAAGATATGGCTATTTGTTAAAGGTTTTTTATACTAAGAAGAAATGAAGAAGGGGGAAAGCCCTATGGTTTTTGATTGGCTTTTTGGAATGTTTTCCAATGACCTTGCTATAGATCTGGGTACAGCGAATACACTTGTGTATGCTCGCGATAAAGGTATTGTCCTCTCTGAGCCATCTGTAGTTGCTGTCAAGATGGAACAAGGAGGCGTAAACAGGATTGTGGCCGTGGGTACAGATGCCAAAAAGATGCTTGGAAGGACGCCTGAAAATATAGTGGCTATACGACCACTAAGGGATGGCGTTATAGCAGATTTTGAGGCCACAGAAGCAATGCTCAAGTATTTTATCCTTAAAGTGCATCAGAGACGAACATTTGTGAGGCCAAGGGTAATTGTGTGTGTTCCTTCTGGTATAACCCAGGTAGAAAAACGGGCGGTAAAAGAGTCTGGAGAGGCAGCAGGTGCACGGGAGGTATTTATAGTAGTAGAGCCTATGGCAGCTGCTATAGGTGCGGGTTTGCCGGTTACAGAACCTATAAGTTCTATGATAGTGGACATCGGAGGCGGCACTACAGAGGTAGCAGTAATATCACTGTCTGGGATTGTTTATACAAACAGTGTAAGGATAGCTGGAGATAAGATAGACCAGGCTATCATGCAATACATAAAACGAGAATATAATCTTTTAATTGGAGAACGTACAGCAGAGATTATAAAGATTATGATAGGGTCTGCAGCCTCGGATGGAGTAGAAAAGACAATTGAAGTAAAGGGTAGAGATTTGGTCTCTGGTATTCCCAAGATATTTACTATATCTTCTGAAGAGATAAGAAACGCATGTACTGGGCCTTTAAGGACTATATTGGATACCATAAGGGTTGCTTTAGAACAGACTCCACCTGAGTTGGCAGCAGATATAGTTGATAGGGGGATTGTTCTTACAGGTGGTGGTGCCCTATATAGGAATCTGGATAAACTCCTTAGAGAAGAGACAGGTCTGCCAGTAATTGTTGCAGATGATCCACTTTCTACTGTGGCTAGGGGTGCAGGTAAGCTATTAGATGATCTAGACCTTCTAAAAGATATAATGATACCTGGTTGATGGCACACAAAGGTGAGAGGATCTTTTTAGTAAGTATCTCTGTTATCTTGATCCTCATTATGGTGTCTATAGGGTCGCATAGGTATTTTACAGGGGGGGGGTCCCTGATCCGAGAAGGATATTACTGGATAGAAAAGACCACAACTGCCCCATTTAAGTTTTTTTCCAATATCTGGAACAATTATATATATCTCGTAAATACAAAGCAGGAGAATGCCTTATTAAAAAAAAGGTTAGCGAGCCTGAAGGCGCAGTATATGTGTTCTCAAGAGTTGGAGGCAGAGAATAAGCGGCTGCGATCCATGTTAGAGTTCAAGAGGGCTTGTTATACATTTAAGGTCCATCCTGCTAGTGTCTTTGCCCAGGATATATCCCTGGTCTTTAAAACAGTTATTATAGATAGAGGCAGCTATGAAGGGTTTGTCAAAGATATGCCTATAATCAATCCTGATGGTGTTGTGGGTAGAGTAATAGCTACTTCCCCCCATACATCTCAGGTTTTATTGATTACTGATCCAAATAGCGCAATCCCTGCATTGGTAAAGGCAACCCGGGTTAAAGGTATAGTAAAAGGTAGGGGAGATGGGGGTTTGGCACTTGAATATATACGCTCATCAGAAGACCTGAATTTGGGAGATGAAGTAGTTACATCTGGTCTTTTGGGTATATTCCCCAAGGGCCTGAAAATTGGATGCATCAAGGAGATAAGTAGGGATAAACGCAAGATCTTTGCAGAGATACTCCTCATGCCCAGTGTAGAGATAGACAAGATAGAAGATGTTTTCGGGATACAAGGCCATGTTGAAGGTAGCGATTAAACTCTTTGGCCTCTTTCTGCTAATATTGTTGATAGAGGTAACAATAATTCCCTCTATATCTAGTTCTTTGAGAATAGATCTTTTTCTCGGTTTAATTATGGGCCTGGTGATCTATGCCCCATTCACTTATGGAGTTGTATCTACCTTTATATTTTCTTTTTTATTACAGGCATTTTCAGGTGTTAGACTGGGGGTTTTTCCTTTTGTATATGTAGGGGCATATCTGGGGATTGAGTTTGTAAAGGATATTATTTATCTGGAAAGCATTGTATCCCAGGTCGTAGTTGCTTGTATATTCAACATCTTAATAGCCAGTATTACTGGAGGGCTTATGGATAGGTGGTTTATTGAAGAGGGGCTCCTACCCTTAATCTTTGGCACAGCATTAACAGGCCTATTTGCCCCTGTAATGACATTTACCATTAAACAATTATGGCCGGCAGATGAGAGCTAATATTTCAGGTTTACCCTTAGAGATTGAATTTAAAAAAAAAGGCGTGATCCTCTTAAGCATTGTTATACTGTTGTGTTCTGTACTTGTATTGAAGTTAATGTATATGCAGGTTCTTCGGGGTTCGTATTATGAAGGACTCTCCAAGAATAATCGTATAAGGATTTTAAGTTTAAAAGCACCAAGGGGTAAGATTCTGGATCGTGGTGGAGTAGTACTTGCAGATAATAGACCTGCGTACAACATTATTGTAATCCCTGAGGATATATCAGGGCCTGAGATTGTTTACGCTAACCTTTCAGAAATATTAGACTTGGATTTGCAAAGGATTGAAGAGAAGATAAAGGCTGGGCTGCGTAGACCATTTGAGCCTGTATATATAGCCAAAGATATATCCTTTGATCAAGTAGCTCAAATTGAGGTTGAGATGTTTAACCTCCCAGGGGTCTCGATAGAAGCTACTACCGAAAGGGACTATGTGTATAAAGATCTTGCATCTCATGTTTTAGGTTTTCTTGGGGAGGTTTCTAAAAAGGAGCTTCGTTCTTATAAGGGTGGTGATTATACCACGGGTGATCTTATTGGTAAGGGCGGCATAGAGCTGGAGTGCGAGAATATATTGCGCGGTAAAAAGGGTAAAAGAGTAATAGAGGTAGATGCCCCGGGACGCAGACAAAAGATTCTAGATGAACTCCCCCCAGTCCATGGGGCAGATGTCAGACTTACTATTGATAAAGACCTGCAGGTTGTAGCTAGAGATGCCCTGGGGGATAAGGTTGGAGCTATCGTGGCTATGGTCCCTGCTACAGGGGAGGTCTTGGCCATGGTAAGCAGGCCAGGATTTGATCCAAACATGTTTCTCTCGCCAATAGCACCTGAAATGTGGGATCAGATAATAAAGGATCCATTGCATCCTTTGGAAAACAGGGCATTGAGGGGACAATATCCCCCAGGATCTGTGTTCAAGATAGTAGTTGCCCTTGCTGGCCTTTCAACAGGTGCTATCACCCCTGAGGAAAAGATCTTTTGTCCAGGGTATTTTTCTTTGGGAGAGAGACGTTTTATGTGCTGGAAGCCTTCGGGCCATGGCGATGTGGATCTTGTAAGGGCAATTAGCGAATCTTGTGATGTTTATTTTTACAGGTTGGGTAAAATTCTAGGCATAGATAAGATCTCCACGTATGCCCTAAAATTAGGTTTTGGAAGACCTACAGGTATAGAGCTTTCAGAGGAAGTCTCAGGGCTTATTCCCACTAAGGCATGGAAGATGGCCCGATTTAATGAAGCATGGTATCCTGGTGAGACCCTTATAACAGCTATAGGCCAGGGATTTGTCTTGGTGACCCCTTTGCAAGTGGCAAAGGTTATGAGTGCAGTGGTGAATGGTGGCCATATTTATACTCCGAGGATATTGATGTCACACAACCCCAATCTGGAAGGAGATATTGATATCTCTGATGAGGGACTATCTGTGATAAAGGAGGCATTAAGGAAGGTAGTGGAAGACCCTCATGGTACAGGAAGGGGTATAAGAGATCCTATGTTTTCTATAGGGGGTAAGACAGGCACATCCCAGGTCGTAAAGGGGGTTACATCAAAACTACCTGATGAGTCTGATATTCCTTATAAATACAGGGATCATGCATGGTTTTTTGGTTTTTCTCCTGTTGAGAACCCGGAGATCCTGGTGGTAGCAGTTGTGGAACATGGAGGTCATGGGGGCAGCATAGCTGCACCTATTGTAAGGGATGTTATAAAGGGTTACTTTTTTTTGAAGGGGTTATCCAATGAACAGATGGTCAAAGATAGTAGATAATATGGATTGGAGTATTATCACTATAGTTTTTGTTATTATCTTTATAGGGTTATTGAGCCTATACAGTGCTACAAATGTCCTTAGTCCTATTATCTTTTGGAAACAGGCCCTCTGGGTGGTTTTGGGGTCTTTTGTTATGCTACTGGCCTTTGTTATAGATTACAGGACATTAATGTGTATGACATGGCTTATATATATAATTGCTATTATATCACTTGTGTTGGTCCTGGGCATAGGTAAGGAGATTGCTGGGGCCCGGCGCTGGTTCTCTATAGGTCTTTTAGGGGTTCAACCATCTGAAGTGGCAAAGGTTATGGTTATTATATTAATGGGTTTCTATGGTGCTAGGAAAAAGCATATTGATGGGTATGGATTGAGGGATCTCCTTAAGCTTTTTATTATACTATCAATCCCAACACTCTTGATACTTGCCCAGCCGGATCTTGGCACTGCCGGCATTATTGTGCTTATTGCAATATGTATGTTTTTTGTCATAGGGATAAAGAAATCAGCCTTTATAACCACCCTCTTTATTATGATAGGGTTATTACCCGTTGCGTGGTTATCTTTAAAGGATTACCAGCAAGCCCGCATCTTATCATTTCTAGATCCTCACAGAGACCCCCTTGGTACAGGCTACCATGCTATACAGTCAAAGATAGCAGTTGGTTCAGGTGGCCTTTTAGGTAAGGGGTTTCTCCATGGTACCCAGACCCAGCTGATGTTTTTGCCAGAGCATCATACAGATTTTATATTCTCTGTAGTAGCAGAGGAGTGGGGTTTTCTTGGTTCTGCTGTGGTTATATCTTTATATCTTCTTTTAATAACAAGGATTATATCTGTAGGGATAAAGGCAAAGGATAGATTCGGGGCCATATTATGTTTTGGGATCGCCATATATTTTGCCTTACATGTGTTTATAAACATTGCCATGGCTATTGGCTTAGCCCCTGTAGTGGGTGTTCCATTGCCATTTATAAGTTATGGCGGCTCCTTTATGTTGGTGAATATGGCCTGTATAGGTATAGTTCTCAGTGTATCATGGAGGCGGTTTTTCTCCTAAGGTTCAATGTTTTGTGTTGATGGATTTACAAAGGCCCAGGTAGCTGATTTGAGATCAAGCATCATGAGTATGCTCTAGGCGAATAAACCATGATAATTTTCCCTATGCAAGAGCTCAGTTGGACAGCATTGAGTCTCTTAAACTTAGAACATTGAACCTTGAACATAGAACATTGAACTTTTCTCGTGCAGGCTTTAGTAATTGACGAGCAAAAAACAATTGTGATAGTTTTTCCCCAGCAATTTATGGGAGGAACACATGCAAAGAAATAGCAAGATTAAGATAGT
>JAGGYK010000306.1 GCA_021162585.1 Deltaproteobacteria bacterium | reverse complement strand
TCCCTGACCCCTATTTTCATATAAACACGAACAAACCTTCTGTGTCAATATAGCTACTCCCTTGACTATATGGTGCGTGGTGGTTTAAGCAAGAATAGATTAAGCAAAGATTAATCGGCGATGTAATTATGATCATTAGAATATCTTTGGTTGGGTCGTTTGGATGAGGTATTATTCCACCTGAGAGGGTTTTGGCGTGACCTCGAGTTAAGTATGGTGTCTCAGGATCTTTGGAACCTGAGCGTAACTTCGTGTACCCTCGGCTCTTGATTATGTAAAGAGATTAGGCTATCTTTCTTTCAACATTATTCCATTAAAGATGTAAAGGAAATGGCAGATATAAAAAGTACCATAGATATTGTCATGGAACGGACGAAGAACCTGACCATGACGGAAGAGGAAAAAGATGCTCTCCGCCAAAAGGAGTGGACCGGCAAGGTCAGGGGATGGGTTCGGAAGTTCCTCGACGGGCAAATTGATGCTGCCGAATTAAAGACTGACTTGGAAGCTGAAGAAAAAGCACCTCCAGCGCTCAAGAATATCCTGAAGACAGAACTCATCACACACCTTCAGCTCGGCGGCGATAATAGGAGAATCTTCCATGCCCTGGAAGAGGCTCTGGACATCAGCAAAGATCCTTTTATAAAAATGATACAATCGTTTCAAAGCAATATGGATGAGCATAAGGCAAGACATCTGGAGCATCTCAGGACAGTGCTTATGAAAAGAGGCATCCATGGCTCCTCCGTAATCCCCAATCTGGCCCATGACAAGGGTTGGATAGCCTACGAGCAGCAATCAAAGACAGATTTTAACAGAGCCTTAACGTCTCTTACAGATAATTGAACCAGTAGTCTTCTATCTCCTGGAAATTGGCCTGCACCGCCTCTTTTCCAGCCACAATATCTCCATGCCCAGCCAAAAGGTGCTCCACGTCCAGGGTTTTTATCCGCTGAATACTGTCCTTTAGCGCTCTGCCATCTCCGCCGGGCAGGTCGGTGCGACCAATACCCTGATTAAAAACCACATCACCGGTAAACAACACCTTTTTATCTCTCCAGTACAGACAAATGGACCCAGGCGAGTGTCCGGGTGTAGAGATGACATCAAAACTCTCATCGCCAACTGTCAAGTCTCCTGCTTTTAAAAAGAAATCCGGTTCAGGGATTTTAAAATAATCCCCGGCAAATTCGCTGATAAACTGATATTCCTCCAGATTCATGGCAAACAGGGTCGGCTTATCAAAGAAGCTTACCGCCTCCAGATGATCAGGGTGCCCGTGTGTTGCAATGACAACATCAACACGGTCTAAGGATATATTTAAAGCATTAAGTCCTTTTTCTACATGGCCAAAAAGATGCTGATGGCCGGGATCAATAAGGATATTTTTGCTGCCCTCAATCAGATAAGTATTGCAGTTGTTTTGTGTATAATCCTGCCAGATAAAGGCATGCAGACCATTAAATACCTTCATAATATGTGTCCTTTTAAGCTTGTTAGAACCCTATACCTAAATCAATAAAAAGGTGGGATCAAGTCTGTTCTTGGCCATTTTCTGTATATTCTCGGGGTTGGCTAGGAGTTAATGTCAATTATGATTTTTTAACCCATAACTCTGAACTCTCCGCTAAATTTTTCTATTTTAAGTGAAGAATAAAGACCTTCCCTCCTTTATCCCCAGGGATTTCAATGAATTACTGTGATCCAACCATGTTATCCTTATGAACTTCACTTTAGCCTGTTTATCCATGCTTTCATGACAGCATGTATCAATGTAGCCAGGGGAATGGCAAAAACCAATCCCCAGAAACCCCACAGTCCTCCGAATATCAATATTGCGAGGATTATCGCCACTGGGTGCAGATTAACAACACCTGAAAGCAGCAGCGGGGCGAGCAGATTGCCATCCAGCATTTGTAAGATTATGTATGTAACCATTGTATATAAAACATTTATGTCTATTCCCCATTGGAAAAAGGCAATCAGTGTTACTGGGAAAAACATGAAAATGGCGCCGATATAGGGTATTAGGACAGACAGCCCGACGAAGACGGAAAGCAACATCGCAAACTGCAGTTTCAGCAGGATAAACAGGATATAACTGGCACCCCAGACAATGAGGATTTCATAGCTTTTACCGCGAATATAATTTGTGATCTGCCGATTTAACTCGGCCCAGACTTCGGTAGCCATACCGCGATTTTCAGGGAGAAAAGCTGACGCCCACTGCAGAATCAGGTTTTTATCTTTTAGGAAAAAATATACCATGAGCGGCACAAGTATCAAATAGACCATCAAGGTGATGATGCCACGCAGAGAAGACAGAGAGAATGAAAGCAGATGTTGGCCAAACTTGGTAAATTCCATACTGAAAAAATTAAGAACATGATTAATCTGAGCCTCAGAGATGAAATCAGGATATTTTTCAGGCAGAAGCATCAACCTCTTTTGCCCGGCAGCTACCATGGAGGGGATTTCCTGTAGCAACTGGCCTATTTGCTGTAGTAACAAGGGCACCAAACCAACTATTAGCATGATAAGCGAGGCAATAAACAGCAGGAACACTGCCAGTATGGCAATCTTGCGTGGCATATGAACCCTTTCAAGTCTTAAGACAATTCCTTCAAGAAGATACGCAATGATAATAGCCGCAAAAAATGGGATCAGCATATGCCCGAGCCAGAAAATTATGACAGCTCCGAAAACAAGCAGGAAGATAAGGCTTAATACTTGAGGATCTGAAAAGTATCGGTCTATCCATTTACGAATATATTGTCTCATGATTTTTGGCTACTTACTCCCGATTTATTAATATTATCTTGTTTTATGAAATACACTGACTTATCCTACAATTTAAAACCCATCTCTACCAACCGCAGAGAATTGTTTAATCCAAGCCATACCTTCTTCAAATGTCTCCCAAGACGTTCACTATAGATGAGAAACATCTTAAGCATATTCAATATGATATTTATACATCAAATGACCTCATGGTTGCTATTACTTCTTTTTACTTTTTTTTATCTTGTCCTTCTGGGTCTTCTTTTTTTCCTTCAATAGACGGGATATGTCTTTTTGTCTTCTTGTGATTCTCTCTTTTGTCATAATCATCAATTGCTTTTTACTTATATTACAAAATTGTAAATTTTCAAGTATAGGTCTTGCCTGTCCCTCTGTCTCCTAGAGATCATTCAAAAAATTATTTTTTAATTATCTGTAATTGAAGTAATGATTGATTTTTGATTGTAAATATGATGTTCGTAAATTATTAAATGCAAAACATTGCATATACTGGACATGTTTCATGTCATGGTTTTTTCTCTCAATACTGGCAGCTTTTAGTTTGGCTACTTCAGATGCCCTGACAAAAAGGTTTTTCAGTCATTTGTCTGCCTATGAAATGGGCCTTATTAGGCTTACCTACACCTTACCATGGCTGTTGGGAGCCATCTTTTTTATCCCATGGTCAAGGCCGGACAAGGTCTTTTTCATATGTTTATCTGTTGGATTGCCTTTAGAGGCCTTGGCCTTTTATTGTTATATGAAGGCCCTCAAGGTATCTCCACTTTCGCTCTCACTTCCCTTTCTTGCCTTTACCCCCATTTTTATCATCTTGACCGGCTGGCTTTTACTAGGAGAAACAACGAGTTATGCTGGCTTTTTCGGCATAGTCCTGATCGTTATGGGGTCATATTTTTTGAACCTTTCTCGTATTACGAGAGGATACCTGGAACCGTTTAAGGCAATTTTCAAAGAGAGAGGTTCACGGTTGATACTTTTAGTGTCATTTATCTATTCAATAACTTCTACGCTTGGTAAGCTTGCCATATTACATTCCAATCCCTATTTTTTTGGCGTTATTTATTTTACCACCTTCACACTTCTTATGGTCTCATTTCTTCCAGTTGTGCCGGGCGCCAAACCGGGAAATTTAATAAAAATGCCTTTGCCAGGTTTGATTCTTGGCGCTACTGTAGCGTTAATGATCTTCAGTCATATGCTGGCGATCTCCATGGTTCAGGCTGCTTACATGATATCCATCAAACGGACCAGCTTGATATTCGGAGTTCTCTATGGTGCGTGGTGGTTTAAAGAAGAAAAGATTAAAGAAAGATTAACTGGCGCCTTTATTATGATTGTCGGGGTGTTTTTGATAGGGTGCTTTGGATAAGATGTTATTTCAACTTTTGGAACGTCTCGCATCTTACCTAATAACAGGATCTATCGACAAAACTGTTTTTAAATTTCAAAATGGAGATATTGTATGCCTGGATAGGGACCAAAAAAGGATCCTGGTTTATTAGATGGACTCTCATGCCAGAGCTAGAATAGAATATAGACAGGATTATACCATTTTTTATGTTTTGGAGGTATGAATGAAAAACAAGGACAATCACAATACTGTTCGGCACGAAATTTGCGTTGCCACGAACGAAGTTAAAGGAATCCTTGATTTTAGCCCATAGAGAACTTACTAACCCCTAAAAGGGGCCAGGGGGATGTCATTCGATGGGTAACACCCCCAACCCCTCAAGGGGGGATTTATCGAGCCCGTCCTTTGACTTTCAAATATTCCGCAGGATCTCGTTTTTCTAAGCGAAGCATCAGAAAATGCGCAGTAGCTTATAGCTGGATAAGAATTCTGAAAATAACCTTTCGTACTGTAAAAAACAAGGTTTCCTTTACTCTACTTTAGTGACACTGCGAAACGTAAGCAATAATTGTGCCGAACAGTATTGATTTGGGACCCCATTTGAAACGGCTTCTTTAAATCCGAAGGACTGCCCTGCGGCAAGCCACGGGGAATTAAACCCTACAGATTTCGCATCGCACTACAAGTGATTAGAGTAATCTGTGTAATCTGCGAAATCTGTGGATTAATACTGAAAATATCAACTCAGGTATCAGGGGTTAAGATGAAATCATTCGGTATAGCCCTTTTGAAATGCCTGTCATTAGAAACAAAGAGATCTACATCCATTGCTAACCCTGAAGCAATAATCAGACTGTCAACAGCTCTCAATTTTGACCAGTCTATTTGGCGATTATCTCCAATGTGCCCCAATACGTCTGAATTGATTTCCTGACTGAATGAGTTAGGAAAATTAACAAGATAATTTCTGATGTCTTTAGCGTTCTGAATAGATCCCTTCCTCAAAGGGCCCTGCATTACTTCAGCTATGGAAATGATAGAAAATACTGCAGATGCAGCTCCTTCTTCGACCATTTCAAAAAGCTGCCTCGACAATGAGGCATAGGGCTGTACCATATCGGTAAGGTATATATAATGATGCTGGTATCAACCAATACCCGCTTTCCGGAAATCGTCTTTTGCAGAAAGGAAGGAGTGATCAATTTCATCGTTTTTTCTTTCTTTGTCTATATATTCTTCAACCTGTTTTGGGTCATGTCCAAAACTACCAGCCGTCAGCCCTGATAATTTTTTGGTGAAAGAGGGAACAGGCTGCAGGATAATTTTATTTTTTTTCCTTGTTTAATAATATCTTTGTGCCCGTTTTTATATTCATCTCTTTTCGCAGGTTGGCAGGTATAATAATGTATCCCTTACTTAAAACTGTCACACTTTTTTGCTTCATACATCAATCCCCCATTTATATGATATATTCTATATTATCGGCATTTTTATTAATGACAAACATGTTTATAGAGAACATTGCTTAAATTGTTCACATTAAGGGTAAAACATTCCCCAGTAACGGGCGGAGCCTACCTGATAAGGGATAATGAACCAGGAACTTTGAACGTAGAACCTTGAACTTTACCGCAGAGGACAGAGGCAGCGCTTATAACAGCCTAACAGCTCAAGATAGCTTATATTTAGCAAAGCAGACTGAGGAATAAATACAGTGCCAATCCGTAAATTGTGTCTATTGTCAAACGAGATGCCCAATATGTGAATTGCTGCTTCTGCCTTACAGCATGGACTGGCTCTCTTTACCCTGAATTCCCATCTCAAAAAGATTGAGGGCTTAATCTTGTCCGCCGTTCTTTTGGTGGAGTTGAAATGATGTGGGACCGGGATGAGAAATTTACTAATCCCCAACTCCTCAACTCTCAACTCCTCAACTCTCAACTCCTCAACTCATAACTCATAATTGCTTAGTATCCGGTCATATTTTCCTGCCTTTAGGTCAAAAATTTGACTTATCCATGCACCTAAGAACTGAAATATACTGATAATACCTACTTTGTTGTTTAGGCACACATCTTGCTGTTCCGATTATTGACTAATGTGTAGGTACCAAAGACATGGGTTTGGTGTCTTTTGATTATGGGAGGAACATTCACCCATAACGGGCGGAGCCTGCCTGAGATTAAGAGGAAACTGGGAAATGGACAGATGCCAGAAGCCGGAAGTCAGATCTGCCCGCAACGCTCTCGCTTGCGAGGCGGGCGGGGGTCAGTGGATGAACGAACGGACAGAGTTGATCTTCTTGCGGACAGAGTGGCGGCGGTTGTGAAGGCGGAAGTTAACAGGTTTTTTAAAGGGGTAGGGACTGAACTGGAATAGGGGTTCTGTCTCTTGCCAATATCCGAAGGAATGTGGAATTATTAAAGTAATGCAGTTAGATAGCAACGTCCCCCAGGCCTGTCGTCCCCCATGCCCGTAATTTTCCTTGAAAACAGTAAAATAAAAGGATATATTTCCCTTCTGTAAAGGGATAATGAACCAGGAACTTTGAACGTAGAACCTTGAACTTTACCGCAGAGGAC
>JAGGYK010000146.1 GCA_021162585.1 Deltaproteobacteria bacterium | reverse complement strand
GTACACAATACTATTATAGATTATTATCATTAACAAGCCCGGAAGAGATTGAGGCAGGCCAGACAGGTACATTCAAAACCCTTGATGTCAAGGGCATCTTACGAAAGGTCAGCTTTGTTGCAGTGACTGGTATGAATCAATTTGCCTTTCGGATATTTAACTTTAGGAAAAACACAAAACTGGGATTTCCAGCCCTTGAGACAATTGTCTCACACAAACCAGATTTTATTGTATTTACAGGGGACAATGTCTACTATGATTGCCCCTTCTTTAATCGTGCCAAGACACAAGATAAAATGCGTGCAAAGTGGCACAGACAGTTTGCAACACCAAGGTTTACAACATTATTCCAGAATATGTCCACCTACTGGGAAAAGGATGATCATGACTATCGTTACAATGATTCAGATCCCTATGGATCACTTGATCCGTCCCCTGATCTCGCAGCCAGGACCTTCCTGGAGCAAGTTCCTGTCATTGCTCCAAATGATAAAGAATCTCTTACATATCGGACGTATCGAATTAACGATTTGCTTCAAATATGGCTGACAGAAGGCCGTGACTATCGCGATCCCAATACAAAGGCGCCCGGGCCTGACAAGACTATATGGGGCTTAAGACAAAAAGCATGGCTAAAAAAAACCCTTCTTGAAAGCACTGCAACATTTAAAATACTTATCTCACCCACACCATTGATAGGTCCTGACGATACTATAATCCGTGTACAGGGAGGAGTTCTTGCTCCTTTTTTTGGTGGCAATGCCCCGGGACAGCCTGATGACGACAGACATAAACGGGATAATCATACAAATCCTTATGGATTTAAGGATGAAGGGGACGCCTTTTTTGCCTGGCTTACAGAAAAGGGATTCATAAAACGAAATTTCTATATTATTTGTGGTGATCGGCACTGGCAGTACCATTCAATACGTCCTGATGGATTCGAGGAATTTTCAACAGGGGCTATTGTCGACAGAAATTCACGCCTCGGACGTAAGCCCGGAGATCCACTTTCCACTGATCCGGAAGGGTTGATTACCCAGCCATATATACAGGATGAAAAATCCGGGGGGTTCTTAAAGGTAACTATTGTTCCTTCCAAAGGAGAACAACCTGCTACTGCAACATTTGCTTTCTACGATGAGCAAGGAAATCTTTTGTATACTACCAAAAGGACCGCACTCCAATGATAGGACAATGGTTTCTACATACTCGAGAGACATAGTCTCATGAGACTTTGCGGCAAGAAAAAACTGCCTCAATTTTAGCTAAAGCCTTGCTGAGTTCAATTTAAAGGTATCAGGAGGGAAGTACCGGAAAGCTCACTCCTCCCTGATGGAACACGGCAACCTCCGGGTCGTTCTTACCCACTAATCGTACTACATCGCGATATAGTAGCTCCTGGTCGTCGTAAAGGATCGACGGGAAACGGCCTTTTGTCTCCTCCTTTAAACGTGGAGAGAAAATAAGCACCTGGTAGTCCTTAAGCATCTGTAATGAAAAGTTTATCAAGAAGCGAGCCTCGACCGGAACCGCTTTAGGAAGGCACTTGACCAGTGAAGTAATACCCCGACTGCCCAATATCTTCGTAAGCACCCGCAACGGTGCAAGTGGAGGCAAAAACCTCGGAAGATTAATATTCCCCAGTCCCTCTTCACACCTTAAAAATCCTACGATCACCCCTCCGGGTCTGCATGCCCCGGCCACGTTGAGCACTCCTTTGCCAGCCTGTCGCATCTCATGATCCATGGGGTACCCGCTTGACAGAACCACATCGACCTGGCGGGGCAGGGGAATTCCATAGATCTTCCTCGATATCTTCACCCCCTCCCTATGGGCTGCAACCGCATCGCCGGCTACCAGAGCCACTACCTCCAGATTTGGATTCAGAATAACATTGAGAATAAAGGTGGGACTATCAATCATTTTGCAAGCCTCCTCCAGATCCAATCGCATAGGGTTATCCTCAGGGAGGGTCCCAATCATGTTGTAGCGGTCTGGTGAGGGCATGAGCAAATGATTATGGCCAATGCTTTCTGCTGCAGCCAGGCCCGGCAAAAGATTCTTGAAACCACCCCCGAACCCAGCTTGGGGATGGGCCTCGATTGTCCCGATAAGAATACGTAGGTCGGCCTTTACCACTGCCCGATTGAAGATAACCGGCGTTCCCCGTTTTGTCTTCCCCAGATGTATAAAGGCATTTTTGTCCCGACAGTCAAAATTGCGGCACTTGATCCTGCGTGTCACGGGTACTCCAGCGCGGGATTCCATAGCATCAGGACTCATTAACTTGTGTGTACCTACTGCAAAAAGTCCTGTAATGTTCTCCACCTTTGCCCCGGCCTTGATAAGGTAATCGAGCACCACCGGTGCTATGCGATCAACTGGCGTAGGTCGCCCTGTATCATCCATTACTAAAGCTATACGTGAATCAGGCCGGACAAATTCCCGCAGAGGGGGAGAGCCAATAGGTTTGTCCAGACCAGCCCTGATTGCACCAGATAGATCATGTATTGGGTCAGGCGTGCTGACTTGGCTTTGTGTAATCACCCGCCAAGATGACGGGATTTCAAGACGCAGGCGATCATCCCAGCCCCAGGGGATAAAAATCTCTCCCATGATCATCCTCCTTTTGAGATGTGCTTAAAAAATGAACCTGAACATTATCGATCTTATAGCATAGGAAATCCTATGGTAAAAGGAAAAAAATAAAACCAACCAGTTGGTTGATTCTTTCTTGACAAGGCATTCTTTATTATCTAAAAACATCAAGTAAAGTTTATGGCCGTTGATATTATGGAGGTCTTAGAATGCAAGAAAGCATAGCATCAGATGGAAGAATTCTATTCGGATTGATCCTTGGTGTCATCTCTTATATTAGTCTTTATACAGGCAAAGGGATTCAAAAGTATGCGATCGAAGGCTTCAAAGCCGACAGAACAATAAAAATAAAGAGTAAACACTCTGGTATCTGGATTTTTGGAACTATACTCACTGCTCTTTTTATGTTTATTCAGTGGGCTGCGTTAAATTATGCCCC
>JAGGYK010000109.1 GCA_021162585.1 Deltaproteobacteria bacterium | reverse complement strand
GGGAGCCGACAATTTGTTGTACAAAGCTGACCAAGGGCATGTTTATATCGCGCTCGCAGCTTCAGTTCTCCCTCGCCCTTTGACTTATTTATCCCACATATATAAAATATAAAGCAAGATTTTTTTCATCCTTGGTTGTGCCTGCCTTGCAGACATGCGCGTTTATATGAAAATAGCTGCTATATAGTTTTGGTTTTATTGGTTTAAATAAAGTGAATAGTAAATAGTGATGAATTCGTAAAAAGTCAAACTCGGTGAATCGGTCATTCCTGCCTGCCGGCAGGCAGGTCACTCGAAATGACAAGTTAAAAAGACTTTTTACGACCGTATCAATCTTTATCAGGAATACGGCTTAAATCCTCCATCCATGGGGCATCCTCGCTGTCGCTGGGCGCCCTGTAATCCCCTCTCGGTGAGAGAGACCCACCTGAACCCACCTTGGAGGCATTTGGAATACAAGACCTCTTAAACTGGCTCAGCCTGAAAAATCTGTGAAGGTATATCTTAAGCCAGTGTTTGATCTCGGCAATACTATACTCGTGCCTTCTATCTTCGGGTACATCCGGCCAGACTCCTTTACCCTTATCTTTCCAGGCACACCAGGAGAGGAATGCAACCTTTGAGGGGGTGTATCCATATCTTGTGATATAAAAATTGTTAAAATCCTGCAGCTCAAAAGGACCTATTATATCCTCACTCTTATGAGCAGGCTGACCGTCAACAGTGCCTGGGATAAGCTCGGGGCTTATCTCGGTACCAAGGATATCCTCAAGGCAGGAAGAAACATTTTCACCTAACAAATCTTTATCTACAATCCACCTTATTACATATTGAATCAATGTCTTAGGAACACTAGCATTTACACTATAATGAGACATATGATCGCCAACACCATAGGTACACCATCCAAGGGCAAGCTCGCTTAAATCCCCAGTACCTACAACTATCCCTTTTCTTAAGTTAGCAATCCTGAACAGATGAGAAGTCCTCTCCCCTGCCTGCACATTCTCAAATGTCACGTCATAGACATTCTCTCCCCTGGCAAAGGGATGATCTATATCCTTCATCATCTGTAGAGCGCTTGGTTTTATATCAATCTCCCCTGCCTCAACGCCTAAGACATTCATGAGACGGATGGCATTGTTATAAGTCCTTTCAGATGTAGCAAAACCCGGCATAGTATATGCCTTTATGTTTGATCTGGGGAGATTCAACTCATCCATAACCCGTGCGCACACAATGAGTGCGTGCGTGGAATCCAGACCCCCGGATACACCTATAACAATATTTCCAATCTCTGCAGATCTCAACCTTTTTGCCAGGCCCTGCACCTGAATGTTATAGACCTCATAGCATCTCTGATCTCTTACATTTGGATCGGATGGCACATAAGGAAACCTGGGAATATCCCTTTCAGTGAGGAGCCGCCCTTCGGGAATTTCTATCTTAATTGGTATTCTTTTGAAATCAGATATTTTATCCCTGTGTATCCTGATTCCATCTCCAAAACTGGTAAGCCTCATCCTGTCCTGTGCAAGCCGATCGATATCCACATCGCCAATAATCACCTGGGGCCCCCATGAAAACCTTTTTGAGGCTGCAAGTAGATTGCCGTTCTCATAGATGGTGGCATGACCGTCCCATGCCAGGTCAGTAGTGGACTCTCCAGGCCCTGCTGCGGCATAAAGATAGGCAGCCACACAGGAAGCGGATTGCCTAGAAGCAAGGCTGTTTCTATACTCGTCTTTGCCTATTGTTATATTAGAGGCAGACAGATTCCCTATCACTGTCGCCCCTGCGAGCGCTGCATAGCTGGAAGGGGGGATAACAGCCCAGAGATCCTCGCATAGTTCAATGAAAAAAGAGAAGTTCGGCATACCTACAACATCAAATATCAAATTGGCCCCCATAGGGACACCATGATGACCACACAGATCGATTTTATCTACTATCAACTCCCTCGAAGAGCTGAATTGCCTCTTTTCATAGAACTCCCTGTAGTTAGGGATATAGGTCTTGACAGCGATTCCCAGGATCTTGCCCCTTTGAATCACTATGCCACAATTATAGAGCCTCTGCATTACCTTTAACGGGGCGCCAACAACTACAACCATACCTATATCAGATGTAGCATTCAAAAGCCTTTGGATGCTTGCTTGAACTGAATAAAGAAGGGCATCCTGAAAAAAGAGATCCTCATTTGTATATGCAGAAATACCAAGCTCTGGGAACAGCGCAAACACAGCTTTTTTATCTGCTGCCTTGTGCACCAGTTCGATTGTTTTATCCACATTAAACCCAGGGTCAGCGACCTTAACTTCAGGTACACATACTGCGACCCTTACAAACCCATGTTTATACAGGTTAAAAAAGTCTAATCTATCCCCCACTTCTTACCCCCTTCACATGGAACATGTATTCACCTCTATATACACTATACACTAAAACAGTCGATAGTCAAAAGTCGAGAGCTATGAGTTGAGGGAGTTGGGAAGTTGGAGAGTTAGGGAGTTATGGGGAAAAATCTATTAAGACTAGGCCTAGGCACACTGAGACATTCTCAACAACTCTTAACTCTCCACTCCTTAACTCAATAACTCATTCATCTTGACCAGGGTTTAACAATCTATTAATATAATAAACAATGGATTTTACAAAAGTAACAAAGATTTCCAGATTTTTAGATCCTTCTCAAGGATATGCTGAAGTCCAAAGGCTAAGCGAAGTAAGGGTTGACCCACTTACAGGGCATACAACCAGAATTTTAGACTTTCCCATAAAACAGTTGGTGAAGGTTGACATAAGCTCATTGGTGGAGAAATCAAGACCTTTTTGTCCGTTTTGCCCGGAGATTAGAGATCAGGTAACACCAAAGTTCAGCCCGAACCTGCTAAGTAAAGAGAGGTTTACCCGTGGAGAAGCACTGTGTGTGCCGAATCCATTTCCATATGATGAGAATGGCGCTGTTACTATTATGACCTACGACCACTATGTTGCATTATCTGATTTCACGCCTGATATATTAAGGGATGCCCTTATGTGTTGTATAGAATTCCTGGGCGAGGTAATCATTAATCAGCCAGGCGCTATATACCAGTCTATCAACTGGAATTATCTCCCTTTGGCTGGAAGCTCTATTGTGCATCCACACCTTCAGATTATGGCCTCGTCCTCTTCTACAAACTACTACACAAGTGTAACATCCGGATTATCAAGATACAAAGAAGAGAATAGAAGCCCATTCTGGCCGGATTTTGTGGCGGAAGAAAAAAGGATTGGCGAGAGAATTATAGCTGCTACACATGATATATCATGGATAGTAGCCTTCGCTCCCATGGGTGCCTTTGATATAATTGGTGTTATAAGTAATGCATCTAAGCCTGCAGATATTAGTGATACTATAATGGATGCCCTGGTAAGTGGAATATTGAACATTCTAAAGTTTATTGATTCTATAAATCTATATAGCTTTAACATGTCTATCTACTTTCTTATAAATAATGAGAGCTTTACCCCACACTTGCGTATATGCCCACGGGTAAGCCTGCCACCTTTTGATACAAGTGAGATAAACTACATGAGAATGCTCCATAATGAAACACTGACCACTATGAAATCAGAAGAAGTATGCAACGAGGTTAAACCATTTTTTGCCAGTTGATTACAAATGCTTTATGTATTAAAGATAAGCTATCCACTATGAGGAGGGTTTTATGAGAAAATTATTTTTAATAGTAATTTCCATCTTGATCAGTAGTGTATCCTTTGCCTCAGGGCCTGATCTCGTGTGGACCGGGGGCAGTTTATGTGTAAGTGATGAAGACAATCCAGGCTACCTGGCTGAAACATTTGTATCTCTTGGTAATTATAATAACGCGTATATCTTCACAGAGCCTATGCTCACCCTAAAAGGTGGCGATCTTGGTGTAAGCGTAGGCGCCGGTGCAAGAATGCCAATGTTGTCCGGGGATATGTTGGCTGGGTATAACGTGTTTTTTGACTATACAGATGACAACGACCATAAACGAATAGGCGCAGGGGCTGAGATATATCACCACAACTTTTCAGCACACACAAATATCTATCTCCCGCTATCTGACAGGCAGGGCAGGGAAGAGGCATTGACTGGAATAGATCTTACCATGGGAATCCCTATACCAAGGGCCAGATTTATATCTGTATGGCCAGGTCTTTACTTCTTTAATGGTGAAGATGAGGACGATATGAAGGGTCTAAGCCTTATTGTAAAAGTGCAACCAGCAAAGGCAGTTACCATCAACATTGGCGCCAGGAATGATGCGCTTACTGCTGGAAGGGATGAAAGTGAGATATTTGCCAGGATAGATATAACCATCCCTATGAAAAATCTGGGCATGGATCTATTCAAATTTGCCCCAGAGAAATACCCCATAGATACAAGTCAATATATGGATCACAGAGTGGTGAGGCAAGACTTTATTACCTATGAGAAAAAATCTTTATATCACCTCATCTTTCACCATTAATAAAGTTAAGGCGGGAAGTGGCTCAGCCTGGTAGAGCACAGCGTTCGGGACGCTGGGGTCCGGGGTTCAAATCCCCGCTTCCCGACCAGCTTTAATCTTAACGCAGTCGTAAAAAGTCTTTTTAACTTGTCATTTCGAGTGACCTGCCTGCCGGCAGGCAGGAATGACATATTAGCTGAATCCGACTTTTTACGAAACCATCAATCTTAAATCCAGATGAAAAAAATAAAGCTGATTTTCTTTGCCTGAAATATTTTTCTTGATACATCGTAGGTTCGCCAAAGGATGTATCAGCAAATCATCCGTCAAGGGCGGAAAGGAATATCTCAAGAGTCACTATCCCTTAATCTGCACGGACAAATTCCCCCTTTGAAGGGGTAACACCCCCCAACCCCCATCAAGGGGGGATTTTTTCTGACAGGCGATAGAATATACATTCCAATCCCCTGATCCCTGCCAAATATTTTTCATATAGTACGCCTTTTTACCAAAAAATTAGCCTGTTTTTGTACTAAGCTAAATAAAAAGCGAAAACGCTCGCAATCTTAAGATAAGGATAGAAATTTTATCTTATCTGGGAATAACCCCGAATAACTTCTATAATAGGCCAATAAACCCATACAACTGAAGTTGAAAAAAGTGTCATATCCCTATAAATCTCGTTAGCACTCATTGGCGATGAGTGCTAATAAATTCATACAAAGGAGGAACGCTATGAAGATTCGCCCGTTACAAGATAGAATTCTTGTAAAGAGAATAGAAGAGGAAGAAAGGACAAAAGGTGGGATTATCATTCCGGATACAGCTAAAGAAAAGCCTCAAATGGGTGAGGTTATAGCCGTGGGTAATGGTAAGAAGACGGAAGATGGCAAGATTTTGCCCCTGGATGTTAAGAAAGGAGATAAAATTCTCTTTTCAAAGTATGGAGGCACAGAGGTAAAGTTAGAGGGTGAGGAATTGTTAATCATGAGGGAAGATGACATCTTAGGGATTGTCGAATAAAGAAAAATAAGGAGGTTTTAATATGCCTGCAAAAGACATTATTTATAATGAGGAAGCAAGGGCAAAGATTTTAAAGGGTATAGACAAATTGGCTAATGCTGTAAAGGCGACATTGGGTCCGCAAGGAAGGAATGCCGTACTTGACAAAATGTTTGGGGCTCCCACAGTAACAAAAGATGGTGTAACTGTAGCAAAAGAAATAGAATTAAAAGACAAATTCGAAAATATGGGGGCTCAGATGGTAAGAGAGGTGGCATCAAAGACTTCTGATGTCGCTGGAGACGGTACTACTACTGCAACAGTTCTTGCTCAGGCCATATATCATGAAGGCCTGAAGTATCTGGCCGCTGGTATGAATGCCATGGAGTTAAAGCGTGGCATTGACAAGGCCACCAAGGTAGCAATTGATGAGCTGAAAAAGGCAAGCACGCCTGTAAAGGACAAGAAAGAGATCCAACAGGTGGGATCCATCTCTGCCAACGCGGATGCCGAGGTAGGGGATATGATCTCTGATGCCATGGACAAGGTTGGTAAAGAAGGTGTTATTACTGTAGAGGAAGCAAAGGGCATGGAGACAACCTTGGAGCTGGTCGAGGGGATGCAGTTCGATAGGGGTTATCTCTCTCCCTATTTCGTGACAGATGCTGACAGGATGGAGACTGTGATGGAAGATCCATATATCCTTATCTATGACAAAAAGATCAGCAATATGAGGGATATTATTCCTGTATTAGAACAGATTGCCAAGGAAGGCAAAAGTCTGGTCACCATAGCAGAGGATGTAGAAGGTGAAGCCTTAGCCACGCTTGTGGTAAACAAGCTCAGGGGCACGCTCAAATGTGCAGCAGTCAAGGCCCCTGGTTTTGGCGACAGACGTAAAGCCATGTTAGAAGACATAGCCATCCTGACTGAAGGATCTGTCATCTCTGAGGACCTGGGTAGAAAATTAGAGTCTGTTACAGTAGCTGACCTTGGAAAGGCTAAAAAGGTGGTAATAGACAAAGACAATACTACTATTGTAGAGGGCGCTGGCAAAAGTAGTGATATCCAGGGAAGAATAAAGCAGATCAAGGCGCAAATTGAAGAATCCACCTCTGATTATGATAAGGAAAAGCTTCAGGAAAGGCTCGCAAAACTGGCAGGTGGTGTTGCTGTAATCAAGGTAGGCGCGGCAACAGAGCCTGAGATGAAAGAAAAGAAGGCAAGGGTTGAGGATGCCCTGCATGCAACCAGGGCTGCTGTGGAAGAAGGCTTCTTGCCTGGCGGTGGTGTGGCCTTGCTCAGATGCATAGACAAATTAGACGCCCTTAAAGTCGAAGGTGACCAAGAATTCGGTGTAAAGATTGTGGCCAAGGCGCTTGAAGAACCTCTAAGACAGATTGCTGCAAACGCTGGATTGGAAGGCGGAATAGTGGTAGGAGCGGTGAAAAACATGAAAGGCAACGAAGGGTTTAATGCAGCTACTGAGACATACGAGGATCTGACAAAAGCCGGTATCATTGACCCGACCAAGGTTGTCAAGACTGCACTTCAAAACGCTGCTTCTGTTGCAGGTTTGATGCTTACCACAGAGGTGATGGTGACAGAGTCCCCTGAAGAGAAAAAGGGGACGCCTGGGATGCCCCAAGGAGGAGGAATGCCACCTGACATGGGCGGGATGATGTAACAAATCCTAACAATCCAGGACTACAAAAAGACAGGGCCGGTATCGGCCCTGTCTTTTTATTTATGTGAAAATAGTGAACAGTAAAAAAGTGTTGGGTGAATAAAAATAGTCGGAAGTCGAGAGTCGAAAAGATAAAAGATAAAAAAATGGTTTTATGAGAAATGTAGGGGCCTTTTGTCCTTATCGGCCCGCTTAAGGGGAACGGGCCCTACAACGTATTGGTAAGGCTCATCGGCTCGCTTAAGGGAACTATGCCCTACATTGAATAGTGATAAAAACCCTCTTGATAGTTACTAGACAAAGACCATAAAATATTATAACCACTTAGCATGCTCTACAGACTACGTTGTCCCCAATTCTTTAAATCAGTTATTCGGTACATATTTATTCTACTTTTCTTGTCCCAGGGACAAACTGTATTGGCAGACAACCTCAATATCGGCAAAGGTCCTATCCATTTTTCTTCCCAGGCCCCATTCCAGAGTTTTCACCTGCCTGTCTTTCCTGTGAGCCCAAGCAATCTTGTATCTGGCCAGACAGAGGTTTTATTTACTCATACATGGTCTAATATCTGGGCAATCGAACCTGGGGCCTATGTGTTTGATTACGAGGTATTTTCACTCGGGCTTGGGGGTGTCCATCAGATATCACCTAAGGTGTCCATTCTGGGTGGGCTAAAAACCATGTACATCCTTGGAGGTATAATGGATGGCTATATAGAAGAATTTCATGATCTCATAAACAATGGCACAGCGTATCGAGATAAATACCCCAGAGATAGTATCTATACTTGTATTAAATACAATGATGTATTTTATGAGAAGGAATACCACAAAGGGTTTTTTGCCCACCATTCAGCCTACTGTGGGCTTCAGTATGATTGCACAAAAGGGGATATCTTTTTCCCTGCCATTGCTACAGGTGCTCTGGTAAGATTTCCTCTTCCAGGAAAGACTTTTGGACACACAGATGATAAGCCAGACTATAATGTTTATTTAACACTGTCCAAATGGATCAAGCCTCTATATATCTATTCACATCTGAGTTATACATATTATGGAAATACTGACATAATAAAGGGAATAGAGGAAATTAACCTGAGACGACATCACTGGTCATTCCTTCTGGCAGGAGAACTTCCTCTGAACAAGAATATATCCCTGATCATACAGGGTTTATACAATTCCCCCAACATATCTCATTACTATGAGTTTGCAACACCCACGTATGAGATAACTGGAGGGATTAATATCACCTGGAAAAATCGGTTTAAAGGCAAAAACTTTTTGGAGTTTTCTGTAATTGAAAACCTCTTTCATTACAATAATAGCCCAGACTTTGGAATACATCTAGGGATAGGCACTGTGTTCTAAGTCGACAGTCCCCAAAAAAACAGTCGCCAGTCGAAAAGAAAACTCCAGAGGCCTAAGAATCAAGAGCCGAAAGTCTTGTATCTTCAGACTGTCGACTGATGACTATCGACTGTCGACTGTTTTTTGCTACCAGGACAGGCTTACAGATACGCCACCTGCATATACATCGCCTTCTATTTTATAGCTCTCCTGCCTATCCCAGGATGGGCCGGAGACACCATTCTTGTTCACGGTAATATCATCGCACATCTGATACTGGAAGACACCAGCTATCTTTACAGGTTCCTTTACAATTCCGGTTGGATCCTTGAATGTATAACTGGCGCCCAGGGAGAAGATATCCTTGTCCATATCCAGGTAGTTGGACACCCTGCCTGACTGGTCTGGTACAGGTGTTGGCTGGTGGCAATAGCCAAACATGACCTCTGCACTGGGATTAAGTCTGTACTCAATGCCCAGGCGGTAGTTGATTGTATCATCGAAATCCGGGGTTCCAGCCTCATAACCGCTGAGACCTGGGGCGCCTGGGTAGTAATGATACCTGTCTGTGGTGGAATATGAGTACTCGCTCCACAACTGTTTATCTGCCTCGATTGAGACCATAAACCTCTCAAAATAATAGGCTATACCCGCAGAGTACTCCTCTGGGGTAAAAAACGCATTTAGATCCAGGATCATAGGGACGTCCAGTTCCCAGCTACCACCGATAAAAACCGATGACAAAATCGGCATTGGCCCTAGTTTCAATTCCTGTTCATCCTTCCATGAAAGACCTATCTTGAGCTTTTTATCAAACGGGGTTATCAGGATCCCGGCCATGGGATCATACTCAAGCAGGGCACCAAATTCTGCCTGTGCCACGACATTTTCCTCAGTGAGACTAAGATCATCCACATAGTACTTGCCCGGCCCATACAACATGGAATGAACACCACCACCTACATATACAAGGTCCTTAATGACCTCTATCCCGAGCGAGGCCGCCATGGTAATACGGTCGATATCATCACCATACCTGATAAAGTGAGGCTGATCCGGTGGAAAATCATGGATCCTGTATGAAATATCCATTTGCTCGGGCAGGGACGCTGCAATACCAAGTTGTACATTCATGGGGAGCTTTACAATATCATTTATATCCAGGATAATCCCGACTATGGGTATTTGGAGATCCAGACCATGACCTGCTGTTCCTTCTGTAGGGTCTGTCCTTATCCTCCCCATAATGTCAGTGGTGTACAGATCACCGCCTGAGAGTCTCTTCACATCAATATCTGGAGAGGTGTAGAGGTATTCAATCGATAAATGATGGCCTGTAATCTG
>JAGGYK010000058.1 GCA_021162585.1 Deltaproteobacteria bacterium | reverse complement strand
GGATGTATCAAAGAGCGATGCAGGCAAGCGAGAGAGGAACCCATCCCGAGGAAGGGTGTTTTCATCCTTGGTTGTGAGCGCGAAGCGCTCATACGCGTTTATATGAAAAAGACAGTGGATTGCGTCGTCGCCCATGCTCCCCGCAATAACAGAATAGATGATTATGTAAAGATCTCAGAGTATGCACGAATGTGAGATTAGATTCGCATGGTTACCAGGATTACAAAAACGAAATCCATATCCACAAAAGTAATATGCTTCGACAATACACTGGAGCTAGATAATGTGAAGATTAGAGGTGTTAAACCTACCAGCACGGATTAAAAGGCAATAAGAGCGAATGGCACTAAATTTGCGTTCTATTGTACTCAGCACAGTATAGGAGACGCATCATGTTTCATAAAAGGCATAGACCTGACCCCATGAACAAGGAAGGTATGGTACTGGTACTTGTCTTATTGGTTCTGGTAGCAGCTGTTATTATAGGTACGACTGTAATGCGTTCTTCCACGATAGAGACAAAAATAGTTGGGAATGAGAGGATCTACAAGCAAGACTTTTATGTTGCAGAGAGTGGTATTGACTATGCGCTTGCAACCTCTGCGATTCCGATGAGTTCAATAGGGCTGACCATAAATGGTACGTATAGTTATTCATCATTAGGCTTGCCGGTTATTCTTTCTGGCACAAATATCAACCTTAGGTTGACAAAGATAACGAATCCGCCTGTTGGTTCGGGCTTTAGTGTAGATGATTTCAAGGCCCACTATTACCGGGTCGCTTCCAGCAAGTCAAATCAGAACATAGATGTTGGTGCGTGGAAGGCCTTTCCAAAATAACCTTAAAAAGGAGATGTAGTATGCCTAAAAAGATACTGATTATATGTTTTATCTTTTCTCTCGTGTTTATGTCTAAGGCTGGATGGGCAGATGATACTGATATCTTTGGTGGTGGTGTCATCAATGTCCCCCCCAATATCCTTATTATCTTTGATAATTCAGGCAGCATGGATGGCTGGGTAGATACTATTCCTGTTGAGTTTGATCCTACTGAGACATACACAGGGGACTATGATAAATCCTGGGTTTATTACTCGTTTCTGGGTTTTCTCTGGTTTAAGTTTGAAGATATCGGAGCTGATGGGGTAGTAGATGCTACAGAGATTGCCTGTGATTCAGCGAGGGATGCCTTAAATACCAATGGTCATTGGCAGGGACAAATACAATCTTCAGGGTCACACTCTTGTGGTGGCTTTGTATCATATATGCTGCGGACTGGGAACTACTGTAATTATCTCAGCTCAGCAGGGGCTGAAAGCCGCAAGAAGATAGATATTGCCAAAGATACCATAAATGATCTCATTGATACCACAGATGGGGTGAATTTTGGGCTTATGTGCTTCAACAATAATGAGGGTGGGTATATTGTAGCTCCACTTGGCTCTGATAAGGCTACCCTACATAGTGCAGTAAATTCAATAACTGCAAGTGGATGGACACCGCTGGCAGAGACCCTGGCAGAGGCAGGTCTTTACTTTGCACGCAAGCCTTCGTGGGCAAATGCTGGTGTGGATTACAATACAGCCTTTGATCATGCCATACAATGGAGATGCCAGAAGAATTACGTCATAATCATGACAGATGGCGAATCAACAATGGACAGAGGGGATATACTTACACGTGCGGATTATATCAATGGCAAACCAATTCAAGACAATGATAATGATGAGCATGAACCGGGATATAGCCAAGAAATATACTATGCCAGTAGTGGCAGTGACTATCTAGATGATGTTGCCAAGTTCTTATATGAGGAAGATCTGCTTACAGGTGACTTGTATGATTCTGGTGGTATCTCTTTTGATGACCCTAATGATTCTCGTTTAGCAAAACAGAATATCATAACCTATACCATTGGATTTGATATTGACAATACCCTGTTGGAAGAGACCGCGGACTCATCCCATGGGCAGGGCGATTATTATACTACCGAGGCCACAGGTGGTGGAGGGGTAAGCCTGTCAGATATCTTTCAGAAGATAATTGGCAGTATATTGAAGACCAACTCTGAATTTGTTGCACCTGTTGTTCCTGTAAGCAGGATGAACAAGACATATGCAGGAAACTGTGTGTATCTTGGGGTCTTTTCCCCGGATAGCTCAGGATTATGGAAAGGAAACCTCAAGAAATTTGGGCTGAGCGAAGATGGCCAGCTCCTGGACAGGGATGGAAATCTTGCCACAGAGTCATCAGGTGCTATCAAAGAAGGCGCTCATTCCTGTTGGGTCCTTGTTGATGGTCTTGAGGGAATGGATGTAGAAAAGGGTGGGGCAGGTCAGGCGCTGCTGACCCAGACCTCGAGGTATTTCTACACCTATAATACTGGGACCAGTCTTACTGCATTTGATAAGGCCCACATAACCCCATCAGATTTGGGTTTGGCAACTACATCCGAGAGAGATGATCTGATCGACTTTGTCAGGGCAGAGGGGGATTATGATCCCAGTGGTGGTGGAGATAATGCCAGGCCATGGGTATTAGGTGATATCCTTCATTCCAGACCTGCTGTACTTTATGATGATAGTAATTATAAGAATGTGATCTTTGTGGGTGCTAATGATGGCTTCCTTCATTGCTTTGTTGATGATGACAAAGGCACTTATGATGATCTTACTGATGATACAGTAGAGGAGATATGGACCTTTGTACCGTGGGATTTATTGCCTGAACTTCAGTTCTTACACGATGATTCAGACCATGATTATTTTGTTGATGGCACCCCGGTTGTTTATACCACAGGTAATAATACATATGTAGTATTTGGCCTTAGAAGGGGTGGAGATAAATACTATACCCTGGATGTGAGTAATTATGCATCACCTTCATTTGTATGGGAGATAGCGCCCGATATCCTTGGCACTGAATCCCTGGGCCAGTCATGGTCTACACCGCATTTTTGTACGATCAAGGAATCAGGTGGTAATACAAGGGATGTGCTTTTACTGGCAGGCGGTTATGACACAAATCAAGATAATGTAGATCCAGGGGCAAGTGACAGCAAGGCAAGGGCTGTGTATGCAGTAGATGCTGCAGCTGGTGCATTGTGTACTAATCTTAACTTCAACCACACTACCTATGCCAATATGCAATACTGTATTATTGATCTTACATCCTTTGATAATGATGGAGATGGTTATGAGGACACTATCTATGCTGGATCATTAGGAGGGAATTTATTTGTGTTCAATGACAGGGATGGGGATGGGACCTGGGATGCCATAAGGTTATTCAGTGCTGGGAACAGCGGTACAGATGAGCTAAAGAAATTTTTCAACTCTCCTGGTATTGTGCAGGAGACATTTGGTGATTATGTCTATATTGGCACTGGAGACAGGGAAGACCCTCAAAGGACAACCGTGGTCAACCAATTCTATGCTATTAAGAATACATGGCCTGCAATCTGGGATGATAGCTCTGACACACTAACCCCATCTGATCTGGTAAATGTCACTTCATGTATACTTCAGGATCCTACCAAGACCGAGGCAGAAAAGGATGCGGTAAGGGCGGCACTTGCGGCAGGTAGTGGATGGTACATTAATCTGGAAAATTCAGGTGAAAAGGTGGTATCCTCTCCTCTGGTCTTTCACAAGGTAGTATACTTTACCACGTTTAGCCCCAGTGCAGATACAGGATCAAGTGATGATCTCTGTTCCCTTGGATATGGAAGTGGTACAGCCAGACTCTATGCAATAGATTACAAGACAGGAAATGCTGTCTTTGACTTTACGGAAGATGACCAACTGACAAAGACTGATCGGTCTATAAATATTGGTTCTGGCATACCTTCTCAGCCAGTAATCGTTGTTACAAAGACAGGGGTGCATGTGATTGTGGGTACTGAAGGCGGGGTGTTCTCACAACCTATAACATCTGGTCAAGATATCATTCGTTATTACTGGAAACAGAACTAATAAAAGGGGGTAAATAATGTGGTATACATGGAGTATAAATAAGGTTACGAAAATATCTTTGCCTCTTGTTTTTGCTTGCTTGTTCTTCGCAGCCCTCTGCTATGCAGGTCCTCTGTCCAGTGCCTTAAAGGATTGGGAACCAGTGGCTATTCAGGGTAAGATAATGGAGGTTGGGCCTGAAAAAGACTATATAGTTATCCAGGAGAAAAAGATAATCCTTGTGGATACCATCAAAGCAAGGAAAGAATATAAAACGAAAATAATGGATCTTAAGGGTAATACTTTAACTCAAGATGCATTATCAAAAGGGAAACTGGTGTTTGTCAAAGGAGGAATGGTAATAGATAAAGATACAAAGGACATGATAATCCTGGCCAAAGATATATATCTGTTACCTAAATATATCAGAAAAGACCAGATAAAAAATTATCCTTTTCTTAAATCCCCGTCCTCTAGATGGTAAAATCTTAAACCTGACTTTTTTATTTTGGCCCATATCAGGGGTTTTTGCTGATATGAGCCTGGTATCGACCATTATAATCTTTAGCCTATTATATTATCAGCTATCAGCGTTCAGTATTCAGCTGTCAGTAAGATAAAGAGAAACAACTAATGTCAATGCTTTTGTAAAAAGTCCTAACAACTTGCCATTTCGAGCAAAGCGAGAAATCTTTCCGATGTAACATGATGAAAATACAAGATTTCTCCCTGCAGTCGAAATGACATATTAGCTGAATCCGACTTTTTACGAAATTGTCAATGTTCACGCTTAACATGTTGTTTCTGAAGGCTGATCCGCCTGGAGTGGAGAAGCGCTGAGGGCATCCTATAACGCTGTTTGATCTTAAAAAATGGGGTGACTCCTGACCCACTTAACCCTTGACAACACCTCACAACCATCATAGATATGGACAATCATTTGATGCTCCCCGGTAGCTCAATTGGTAGAGCGGGTGGCTGTTAACCACTAGGTCGGGGGTTCGAGTCCCTCCCGGGGAGCCAGATT
>JAGGYK010000003.1 GCA_021162585.1 Deltaproteobacteria bacterium | reverse complement strand
TAAGCGATTAAAATCATTTCATATTTCTCTCTAAGCTGAAAGCTGATTGCTATTTTCATATAAAAATCGACTGCGGACATTATCTAGAAATAACACTATTACTTATTTCGTACTTGAAAATAAGATATGCATGCTATATTAAGGTTGGAAAGGGCTGAAGTAGGACAGGCGATCGCTGGTGTCTTGATGACACGAGAGGAAAGTCCGGGCTCCATAGGGTAAGGGTGGTCGTTAACAGCGACCGGGGGTGACCCCAGGGACAGTGCCACAGAAAACAGACCGCTATCCTATATGGGTAGTAAGGGTGAAACGGTGAGGTAAGAGCTCACCAGTCCCTCAGGTGACTGAGGGAGCTAGGTAAACCCCACCCGGAGCAAGACCAATAGGGGGGCATATAGGGCGATCCGTCCTGCCCCTGGGTGGGTCGCTAGAGGTAGCAGGCAACTGCTATCCTAGATGAATGATCGCCATTCGGAAAGGTATCCTTTCCGGAGACAGGACCCGGCTTATGGCCTGCTTCAGCCTATTGCTTATTCTGAATGAGGTGGGTTTAGAGGATAGATGCGTAAATCTCGTTTTGAGCTTAGTCATACAGAAAAGGTCAGGCGTTCTATTTTTATATTTTTAAGAGATGAACTGGAGCGCAGGCTGCTCTCTATAGCCTTTGTAGATACCTATAGGGCTTGTGAGGAAAAAGGCATTCCTTATCCATTTGTTGATCAAAAGGAAACAAGACCAAAACCAAAGGTCTTTTCAAAGGAATCACTTGAATTCACACCATTCTTCATCATATTCTGTGAAGACTCCATCCAGGAAGAGCACCAGAAATATATTAGATTCAGTGACTCCAACAAGGTTAGAAAAGACAATATAAGGCTTGTCCCTGATGTTGGGCTACATAAAACATTCTATTCAGGGGTACATTTTTTCGAAAGGGAATCATTTTTTGAATTGTTAAAATCCTTGTTGGATGTAGATTACTGTCTGCTAATACAAAGAGATTACAGACACAGAAAGCGCAACCGTTATGCCCTGACACACTTTCATGTAAAGATTGACTGGCCTATAGCAGATGCAGCTGAGAGTCTTGCAAAAGAACTCAGGTATATCTCTAAGAGTATCTACGAAAGGGGAGAAGGATATGCTAACGCCCTTCAGCAAAAGCTTTTTGAATATTATGGATGCCATCATCAATCTGCAGGTGGCCGGAGAACAGCTGCTTTAAGTGCTGCACAATATCTAAAAAACATACCTGGGTTATCTTCAGTATATATCTTAAGTTCAGAGGCTAGGACCTTTACTCGATACTCTGAAAGTGGTGTAGGCCGATTTGCTGTTATTCAACTCGAAAAGAAGCAAGCTACTCAGCTAATGAATACCAATAATCTCAGTATAAAGGCCTTCCGTCAGGGTTATGTCCTTGGGGAAACCGACACGTTTTTCGCAGTTATCTTATTTATATTATACAGACATACAAAATGGGGCCTGCCCCCACCTGATGGAAAACTCAGAATCTTAAGACCCGATTACAGCTGGCTTGGAGTAGATATAGAACTTGTATTACCTCTTCCTCATTCTGAAGGGTTTAGGCCACTACCTATTAAATGGGTATACAAAGCATAAGGGTAAGTCCGCCAGAGGCGGAAAGGATTAAGGGGTATATTTGAGTAAAATTATTGATGGCAAGGCATTATCCTTAAAGCAACGGGACATTATTGCAGGTCAGGTCTCTGAATTTATAAACAAATATGGCAGAAGCCCAGGTCTTGCCGTAATATTAGTAGGGGATGATCCGGCATCAAGGGTATATGTAAAAAATAAGAGGATTGCATGTGAAAAGGCAGGAATAAAATCTTTCGATTATCACATGGATACAGATATATCTCAAACTGAGGTAGTATCCCTCATAGATACACTCAATGCAGAAGATGATGTGGATGGGATACTCGTTCAACTGCCTCTGCCTGATCATTTGAATACTCAAGAAATACTTTTGAGGATTGACCCGTCAAAGGATGCAGACGGGTTCCATCCGTATAATCTGGGCCGTCTCCTAATGGGAAGTCCAACCATTGTATCGGCTACACCTTATGGGATTATGTTAATGCTCAAAGAATATAACGTGAGCATAGATGGCAAAGATGCGATTATTGTAGGGCGAAGCAACATTGTTGGCAAACCCATGGCTATCTTACTTATGATGGCTCATGCAACTGTAACTATCTGTCATACCCATACAAAAGACTTAGGTGCCAAGGTGAAATCAGCAGATATAGTAATAGCAGCCACAGGCAGACCTCATATTATAAAGGGAGAATGGATAAAGGATGGTGCTGTGGTAATAGATGTAGGGATTACGCGTACAGAGACAGGTTCTTTAGTTGGTGATGTGGAATTTGATGAGGCCATTAAACATGCAAGCCTTATCACACCGGTACCCGGTGGTGTAGGGCCCATGACCATAACCATGCTTTTAGAGAACACACTAAAGGTAGCCAACGGACGCAAACAGTGATCATAACCAAACAAAAGATGCTTTCCGATATTATAAAGGCCATCACTGGTTATAAAAACATATTTATAACAGGCTGCGGGTCGTGTGCTACACTTTGTAAATCTGGTGGAGAAGAAGAAGTAGCACAGATGGAAAAGTATCTTAAGACCAAGGGTTTTAATATAACTGGCTCTACTATTATAGATGAAGCATGCCATGTACTGCTCACCAAAAGGACATATAGAGAACACTTGTCTAAGATAAAGAAAAGCGATGCCATATTAGTGATGGCCTGCGGTGCAGGGGTTCAAGCATCAAGTAACTCAGTAGAGATACCTGTGATACCAGCCTTAGATACATTGTTTTTAGGAAATACAATAAGATTTGGTGTATTTGAACAATATTGCAGTATGTGTGGGGATTGCCTCCTAGAGATAACAGGTGGGGTATGCCCTGCCACCAGGTGTCCAAAGGGACTTCTTAATGGTCCGTGTGGTGGCGTGGACGATGATGGTATGTGCGAAGTGGACAGAACTCTAAAATGCGCCTGGGTAGAAATTTATGAAAGCCTTAAAAAAAGAGGGCACCTAGATAGAATGAAAAAGATTATTCCCCCAAAGGATTATTCAAAGAATCGACATCCAGGTTCGCTCACTCTTAAGAAAAGGAAAGGTAGTGCTAAATAAAGATTTCATCATAACCGCAGAACTACAGCCGCCCAAGGGACCAAGTGTAGATGAATTCTTAAATAAGGCTCACATCTTAAAGACAAAGGTAGATGCCCTAAATGTTACTGATAACCAGCGTGCTATAGTAAGACTATCCTCTTTAGCAGGATGTGCCATGTTAGTTAGAGAAGGTATAACACCTGTATTCCAAATAACTTGTAGGGATAGAAATCGCCTTGCAATACAATCTGACCTTCTAGGTGCCCATGCCTTGGGTATAAGAAATGTCTTAGCCATCACAGGTGATGATATCTCTATAGGTGACCACAGGGGGGCAAAGCAGGTATTTGACATAGATTCCATCCAGCTCATATCCATAATAGCTGGCTTAAACAAGGGGATAACTGCAGGGGGCAGCAGCCTGGCAGGCCATACAGATTTTAACATAGGGGCCACCCTAAACCCATTTGCCAGGCCAGAAGAGCTTAATATGATGAGATTTGAGAAAAAGAGTATGGCAGGAGCCAAATTTTTTCAGACTCAGCCTATATATGACATAAATGCATTCAAAAAATTCATGGAAAAGGTAAAAGATAAAGAGGTTAAAATTATTGCAGGGATCTTGGTCCTTAAATCTGCAAAAATGGCTCATTTCTTAAACAAGAATCTCCCTGGGGTGCATGTGCCTTTTGCGCTTATAAAAGAGTTGGAAACCAGTTACGACCCAAAAAAGAAGGGTTTGGAGATAGCAGCCAGGACTATACAAACCCTAAAGGGTATAGCGCATGGTGTACATATAATGGCAATGGGAATGGAAGAGAGGATACCTGAGATATTAGAGATGGTATAATCATAATGATATGAGGACACCTTTATTTAATACACATGTAAGACTAAATGCAAAGATGGTAGATTTCCATGGTTGGGACATGCCTGTGTGGTATACAGGTATAAAGGTAGAGCATCTAGCGACAAGAAACGCATGTGGACTCTTTGACACAAGCCATATGGGTGAGATATATGTAAGTTCTGGAGAATCTGTATCATTCCTGAATCGCATGCTAACAATAGATATACATTCAATGAAACAAGGCCAAGTAAAATACACCTTTCTCCTTAATTCAGGGGGTGGAATCATAGATGATCTTACTGTATACTGCATAAGACCCGGGTATACATATATGCTATGTGTTAATGCATCAAATAAGGACAAAGATTTTAAATGGCTCACATCCCACAATAAAGGTAGTACTATACTTGAAGATAAAAGCCCGAATACATCCATGCTAGCCCTGCAAGGGCCTAATTGGGCTAGCCTCATTAAAGAATGTCTTGACCTCAACCTTGAAGATCTAAAACGTTTTAAATTCATGGTGCATTCTACACCAAGTTTTGGTGATCTCTTGATATCCAGGACAGGCTATACTGGCGCTGATGGTGTGGAGATATTCATGAATAATGAGAATGCAGAGGCCCTGTGGAATAAGTTTGTAGAAAAAGGCGCAACCCCCTGTGGCCTTGGCTCCCGCGATACACTGAGATTAGAGATGGGTTATCCCCTGCATGGGAATGATATAGATGAACACATCACCCCTTTTGAGGCAGGGCTAAGATTTGCAGTTGATCTGAACAAGGACTTTTTTATAGGCAAGGATGCATTAGTAAAACAAAAGGCTACAGGCATGAAAAAGAGATTAACAGGGCTGGAATTGATGGAAAAGGGTGTGCCAAGGCAGGGCCATTTATGTCTCAAAGAGGATAAAGAAGTTGGTATAATTACATCTGGCAGTATATCTCCTGTCCTAAATAAAGGGATTGCGCTTTGCTATCTGGATAGCTCCATCAAGGAAGGTGAACACATAGACATCCTGGTAAGGAATAAGAGATTAAAGGCTATTGTAAAAAGGCCTCCTTTTGTAAAGGGGCAAATACATAATTAAAGATAAGAGGTGAAAAATGAATTTTCCAGCTAATTTGAAATACACTAAAAACCATGAATGGGCCAGGGTAAATGGTAATAAAGTGACTGTAGGCATAACTGATTACGCACAAAGCGAGCTAGGCGATATAGTGTATGTAGAATTTAATGATAAGGGCACTGATGTAAAGCAAGATGGTATATTCGGCACTGTAGAATCTGTTAAGGCGGTCTCGGAGCTCTATGCACCGGTAACAGGTACTATTGTAGAGGTAAACAATGCCTTAGAAGATACACCAGAGCTTATAAATACAGATTGTTATGGCAATGCATGGATGATAGTCATAGAAATGAAAGACACATCCGAGCTAGATAATCTAATGGATTCAAAAAAATACGAGGATTATGTATCATCTGAGGCAAAATAGATGAGCTTCATAGCCTTAAATCAAGAAGGAAAAAAAGAAATCCTGGATACAATTGGGATAAAAGATGAAGATGAGTTGTTTGAGACCATACCTGCCCCACTAAGATACAAAGGAAGGCTCAATACCCAAGGGCCTCTTGATGAAGAAAGCCTTCGCGCTAGGTTTCGATTTAGGGCCCACGACATAGTATTTGCAGGTGGAGGTATATATAACCATCATATACCCGCTGTGGTCGATGCCATAGCATCCAGGCAGGAATTCTATACTGCCTATACACCATATCAACCAGAGATAAGCCAGGGTACATTACAGGCCATATTCGAGTATCAGAGCATGATGGCCTCATTAACCAACATGTATGCATCAAATGCATCCATGTATGATGGGGCTACAGCCCTAGCAGAGGCAGCAATCATGGCAATAAGGGCAAAGGGCATAAAAAAGGTTGTGGTAACCAGGGCTACAAACCCTGCCTATAGGGCAGTGATAAAGGCATATCTACAGTTCAATTACGATATAGACTTGCAAGATGCCCCCTTTAATAATAAGTCTGGTCAGGTAGATCTTGACCTTCTAAAGGACATGGTGAGTAGCGATACTGCCTTTTTTATTCAACAACCTAACTTCTTCGGCATCATAGAGCCTATGGATGAGATCTCGCAAATCGTAAAGATGGCTGGTTTCTGGGGGATTATAGTAACAGAGGCAATTTCTCTTGGATTGCTTAGACCCCCCGGGACATTTGGGCCTGATGTAGTGGTAGGAGAGGCACAGTCTTTTGGCAATCCACCAAATGCAGGAGGACCTTTGCTGGGTTTTTTCTGCACAACAAAGGAATACATAAGACGCATGCCTGGAAGGATTGTAGGCCTTAGTAAAGACTCCTCTGGAAGAAAGGCCTTTTGCCTTACCTTAGCTACCAGAGAACAGCATATAAGAAGGGAGAAAGCCACATCAAATATCTGTTCTAACCAGGGATTATGCGCGCTTCGGGCTGCTATATACCTTAGTGCAATAGGACCAAAAGGCCTAAGGAATATTGCTATTCAATGTGCATCAGGCGCAAGATCTCTAATGAAACTTATAAAGGGAAAAGGGATAGATGTGATATTTTCAGGGCCCATATTTAACGAATTTGTAGCAAGGGTAGATGATGCAAGGATAAAGGCGCTTGAAGAAAACGGGATTTTACCTGGTATACGCATAGAAGATCTCTATCCTGAAATACCAGATGGCATCCTTATCACAGTAACAGAGATGAACACAAAAAAGGACTTAAAATGCATGATAGAAAGGCTATAACCGGATTCCCACTGGTAGTAGAGCCTCTACTTTCAACCATGAGTAAAGAAGGGAAGAACACCAGGAGAATGCCTGCGCCATTTGAGGAATATCCATTGGATGACATAAAAAAAGACATGATAAATAATGATCTCCCATTAATACCTGATGTCTCAGAGGTGGAGACAGTAAGGCATTTTACCAGACTATCACGGCTTAATTACGGAATAGATGACGGTATATATCCCTTGGGTTCATGTACTATGAAATATAACCCCAAGATATGTGAAGAGATAGCAAGTAGAGTGAAAGATATACATCCCGCGGATAAAAAGGCAATGGTAGATATCTTAAGGATACTTATAGATCTAAGCAAAAACTTTGAAGAGATCTGTGGTATGGATGCATCAACCCTGTGGGGAGCAGCAGGTGCACATGGTGAGCTTACAGGTATGTTGATTATAAAAAAGGCCCTTGAGACAAAAGGAGAGGTTCGATCAAAGGTCCTGATCCCTGATACAGCCCATGGTACGAATCCTGCCTCATGTGCTATTGCTGGTTTTAATACAGTCCAGATACCATCTGGCAAAAACGGTTATCTAAAGGCATCTACCTTAAAGGATTATATTGACCATGATGTAGCAGCACTTATGATTACAAACCCTAATACACTTGGTATATTTGAACAAGAGATAGCCTGTATTGCAGAGCTGATCCACAATAATGGTTCTTACCTGTATATGGATGGTGCCAATCTTAATGCAATCCTTGGCACATCCCGGCCAGGTGATATGGGTGTAGATTGTTTGCACCTGAATCTCCACAAGACATTTGCCTCACCACATGGAGGCGGTGGCCCTGGAAGTGGCCCGGTATTAGTAAAAAGACAGCTAAGTCCTTATTTGCCCCTTCCATGGATTACCCCCGATAAAAAGGGTTTATACAAACTTAAATGGGACTCTCCCACATCTATAGGAAGGATCCATTCAGGTATGGGGAATCTTGCAGTACTATTAAAGGCGTTTGCCTATATACTCAGTCTCGGCCCGGATGGTCTCAAAGAGGTATCTCGGGTAGCCACACTTAATGCAAACTATTTAAAGGCCAGATTATCCAAGTCATTTGATCTCCCATATAATACCCCTACCCTGCATGAGTTTGTGCTTACAGATAAATATCAAAAGGCCCATGGGGTTACTACCATGGATATGGCAAAGGCATTGATCGAATTTGGGATTCATCCACCAACAGTATACTTTCCTTTGGTAGTAAATGGCGCCATTATGATAGAACCTACAGAGACTGAACCCCTTGCAGAATTAAAGCGGTTTGCAGATGTTATGGAAACAATTGCTATCATGGCAAAGGACTCACCCCATGTATTCAAGAATATGCCATCTACCTCCCCTGTCTGTCGCCTTGATGAGGTATGGGCTGCCAGGCATCTGATACTTACATGGAATATGATTGAATCCAACAAGAAGGTAGTGGTATCTAAATAATGAGTATAAATTATAAGGAACTAAAGGATGCTGAGCTAGTTAGTAAGATCAAGCAGGGTGATGGAGAAGCAATGGAAGAGATTGTTAAACGCTACTCTGATAAGGTTTACAACCTGGCATTTCACCTTACAAGAGACAAGGCAGGAGCAGAAGAGATCATGCAGGATGTATTTCTTACAGTATTATCGAAGATAAACACCTTAAGGGATGATGCATATTTTTCTACGTGGCTATATAGGGTCACTGCAAATGCTGCATATGGATTCCTGCGCGCCCTCTCCAAGGGAAAAAAGGGCATGGATCAAGGCTATCCTAATGATATTGAATATGAGAGCACATATGCTTATGACTGGTCCACCTTACCAGAGGATATCTTACTGTCTGACGAGAGCAAAACCATGCTCATAAATGCTATTGATGAACTGCCTGAATCAATGAGGACTGTAGTAATAATGAAGGATATAGAAGGTTTTAAAAATGAAGAGATAGCAGATGCCATGGGGTTGAGCGTACCTGCAGTAAAGTCCAGACTCCATAGGGGAAGACTTGTCTTAAGGCAAAGGCTCTCCAACTACTTTAAAAAATATGCACAAAAAGATACAATACCTACTGGGACGACAAGATGAACTGTAAAAAGATTATAGCATTATTACATGACTATATGGACGAAAACCTCCCTGAAGACCTGAAGGAAGAGATCAACAGCCACCTTAATGAGTGTAAGAAGTGCAAAGCATTATTTCATACATATTCTCTTACTATAACGCTGACAAAGAAGGTTGAGACCTATTGCAATGTAACTCCGGAGATGATGGACAGATTAAAGGTCCTGCTTCATACCAGGTTAGGGCCTAACAAGTAAGCTCGGAGAGGGGTCAAGTCTTCGTTTGACCTTTATTTAACATCTTTTCTATCTCTTCAAGCCGTTTTCTAAATTTGCGATCCTTTTTCAGCTTCTCTCTTGTCCGTTCAAGTACACTACTGACCGAGCTGTGCCTATTCAAATTAAATTCAGAACCAATGCTTAACAAAG
>JAGGYK010000277.1 GCA_021162585.1 Deltaproteobacteria bacterium | reverse complement strand
TAACAGAGAAATACAGGTTCCGTGGCTCGGGAACAAACCGTTAAGAATTATCTGGACAGCTTGATATATGACGGTTAAACCGGCTGTGGAAATCGGTGTTAAATATTTTAGAGCGGGAATAACACATATTTCGATGTATATAGGTCAATTTGGGACTAACATAATGAATTAATCTTTTTATTACAGCCAGATAAATGTTACAAATATAGCTGAAGTGACGATAAGGGCTCCTATGTCAGCTGCTCCTGCCTTTCTTGTTTTCATCCTGGATCTCTTCAACCCAGGGGTATAGCCCCTTAGGGTAAGGGCGATCGCAAGGTCATCTGCCCTGCGGAAGACACCATACAACAGAGGTACAACTACAGGGACTAAAGACCTCACCCTCTTGATAAGCCCGCCAGATTCAAGGTCAACACCTCTTGCCTTCTGAGCCTTTATGATACGATCAGTCTCTTCAAACAAGATCGGGACAAATCTTATTGCCAGCATAACAAGCAGGGCAATTTCATCTACTGGGACTTTCAGGTATGCAAGTGGTTTTAAGAACCACTCCATGGCCCAAACCATATCCAAAGGGGATGTGGTGAGTGTCATAAGTGTAGAGATCCAGATGGCAAACACCAGTTGTAAACCTACCCTTATGCCACCATGCAGGCCCTGCATTGTTGCATGGGGAATCCAGGGGATGGGATCCCCGGGCGTCATAAATACATGGAGTATGGCTGTAAAGAAAAACAGCCATATAAATGGGACCAGGCCTGAAAATAGTCTTGCTATTGGTATCTTTGCAATCAGTGTTATTATAAGACATATAAGGGCAAAACAGCCAAGTGCTATTCTCTGATCTATCTGAAAGACCGCGCCAATCCCAAGGGCCATTAGAAAAAATTTTACCCTGGGATCAAGGCTGTGGACAGGAGATCTGATAGGCAGATATTGGCCTAGAGTTATCTTCATGGGTTTTTAACTACCCAGCTATTTAGGTTGAAGAAAATAAGGCTGAAGTATTTCAACCATCTCGCAACGCTCGAATCAAGCCATTTAAAGCCTGAATATCTAGTTTTGTGTAATCACGCATTAGAAACCTTCCACCTTCTACCTTCAGCCTTCTACCTACAAAAGCTCTGCTATCTGTACTGCATTTAGGGCTGCGCCCTTTCTTATATTATCCGAAACAATCCACATCGCAATGCCATTATCAACAGATATGTCCTCTCTGATCCTGCCCACAAAACATTCATCCTTTCCAGCAGCATAAATGGCCAGGGGATACTTGTTATGCAAAGGATCATCCTCCACAATTACCCCTGGGGCATCCATCAGTATCTTCCTTACCTCATCAGGGCTTAACCTCTTCTCAGTCTCGATATTCACGGCCTCTGAGTGCCCATAAAACACAGGCACACGAACTGTTGTTGCACATATACGTATGGAATCATCCTCCAAGATCTTCCTTGTCTCATCTGCGATCTTCATCTCTTCAGCTGTATATGCATTTTCTACAAACTCATCTATATGAGGAATGGCATTAAATGCTATCTGATGTGGGTAGACACTGATCTTGGGTTCTCTGAAATTAAAAAGATCCCTTACCTGCTCTGTAAGCTCATCCATGGCCTTAATGCCTGTACCAGAGACAGCCTGATAGGTACTCACCACAATCCTTCTTATCCTTGCCTGTTTATGGATAGGATTTAATACCACGACCATCTGTATGGTAGAACAACTTGGATTTGCAATAATCCCTTTATGCTCTTTAATCCTGTGTGAATTTACCTCTGGGACCACAAGAGGCACATCACCCTCCATCCTGAATGCAGAGGTATTATCAATTACCACACAACCATTTCTAACCGCTATAGGGATAAATTCCCTGCTCATAGCCTCTCCTGCGAAGAAAAATCCTATGTCGACACCCTTAAACGAATGCTCGTTTAGCACTTGTACTGGTATGGAATCCCCTTTAAACTCTATAGACTTATCCATTGACCGCTGTGATGCAAGCGGTACCAATTCTTTAACAGGGAAATCCCTTTCCCCAAGGATCTTTACCATCTCAGTGCCTACTACACCGGTTACCCCTGCCACTGCCACCTTATAACCAGAAGGCATCTATACTCCCCCTATCTCGTCGATTATATATTCTGTCATCTTCTTTGTACCCACTATCTCTTTTGCTCCAAAAGCTATATCCGGTGTTCTTATACCCCTGGATAACACAGACTCTATTGCATATTCTATCTTATCTGCAAGTTCTATCATATCAAAGGAATACTTAAGCATCATGGCAGCCGACAGTATTGCACCTATAGGGTTTGCCATGTCAGTGCCTGATATATCCGGAGCAGATCCATGCACAGGTTCATATAAACCAGTGCCATCACCTATACTCCCGGATGGAAGCATGCCCAAAGAGCCTGCAATCATAGATGCCTCATCGCTCAATATATCCCCGAACAGGTTCTGAGTTAGTATAACATCAAATTGTTTTGGATCCCTTATAAGCTGCATCGCGCAATTATCCACATACATGTGATTAAGCTCTATATCTGGATAGTCATCGGCTATCTTATCTACTGTATCACGCCATAACCTGGAGCTCTCTAAGACATTGGCCTTGTCTACAGAGGTAAGCCTTTTTTTTCTCTTTTTGGCCAGCTCAAAGGCAACCCTTGCAACACGTTCTATCTCTGGTGTGGTATATACAAGGGTATTATACCCACTATACACACCATCTTTTATTTCAATACCTCTGGGTTTCCCGAAATATATCCCTCCTGTGAGTTCTCTTACTATTATGAGGTCCACCCCATCTATTATATCCTCTTTTAGAGGGGAGGCACTGAGTAAAGATCTAAATATCCTTACAGGACGCAAGTTTGCAAACACCTTCATATGAGAACGAACCTTAAGTAGCCCTGCCTCTGGTCTCAAATTATGGTTCAATTTATCCCACTTGCTCCCTCCTACTGCACCCAGAAGCACTGCATCAGCTTTTTTTACCTTATCTATAGTCTCTTCGGGTAGCGGTGTGCCTGTGGTATCGTATGCACATCCACCTATTAAGGCATAGTCTAACTCTATATCAGAGGCAACCTCCTTTAAGACATCCACTGCAGAACCTACCACCTCTTTCCCAATCCCATCTCCTGGCAAACCAAGGACCCTCATAGTCTACCTCGTTTCTTTATGTGCTCGATTAAACCACCATCAGCAATTAATTCTTGCATAAATTGAGGTATACCCCTGGCCTTAAAAGCCTTACCTGTCACCAGGTCTTTTATTACACCTGTTGCCACCTCTACCTCTAAAATATCACCTTCTCTGACCTGACTTGCTAACTCATCTGACTCAAATATAGCTAGCCCCATATTAAAGCTATTGCGGAAAAAGATCCTTGCAAAACTTGATGCTATAACACAACTCACCCCAGCCGCTTTAATAGCAATGGGGGCATGTTCTCTGGAAGAACCACACCCAAAATTCTTTCCAGCCACTATAATATCCCCAGGGGCCACCTTGGATGAAAAAGTGGAGTCTATATCTTCCATACAATGTTTCTTTAAGACAAAAGGATCCGAGGTGCTAAGATACCTTGCAGGGATGATCGCATCTGTGTCTATATCATCCCCAAACTTGAATACCCTACCCTTTAATATCAAACTATAATCTCCTGAGGTGAGGATATCTTTCCTGTAATAGCGGACGCCGCAGCTATAGCAGGGCCAGAAAGATATACCTCACTTTTTGGATGTCCCATACGACCTACAAAGTTCCGATTTGTTGTGGCCAGCGCCCTCTCTCCTTGTGCCAGGATCCCCATATGTCCCCCAAGACATGGTCCACATGTAGGTGGCCCAATGATTGAGCCTGCCTCCAAAAAGATTTTTATCAATCCTTCAGCTTCTGCCATCTTAAATACCCTGGGGGTAGCAGGTAATATTATACACCTAAGCCCCTTGGCAACCTTGTTGCCTTTCATGATGCTGGCAGCAACCCTTAAGTCCTCTATCCTCCCATTGGTACAAGAACCTATAACCACCTGATCTAAGGTAATCTCACCTACCTCGCTTATACCACGGGTGTTTTCAGGAAGGTGAGGAAAAGCGACCTGGGGCTCAATCACCTCGCAATCATACTCCTTAATAGAGACATACGTGGCATCATGATCGCTTTTATACATGGTATAATCCCTTCTTGCCCTAGGTTTTATATAAGCATCAGTTACTGCATCTGGAGCAATTATACCTGCCTTGGCCCCTGCTTCTATAGCCATATTGGCCATGGTTAAACGATTACTTAGATCTAAAGCACTTATGGCAGGCCCTTCTATCTCCAGGACCTTATACAATGCTCCATCTACACCAATGTCTCCTATAAGATATAAAATAAGGTCTTTGCCACCTACCCATCTACCTGGCTTTCCTTTAAATATAAACTTCATAGACTCAGGCACCTTGAGCCATGCCTGGCCAGTGAGCATGGCTGCTGCAAAATCAGTGCTACCCACGCCTGTAGCAAATGCACCAAGCCCACCATAGGTACATGTATGGCTATCAGCCCCAATAATCAAATCTCCTGGTAAGGTAAGACCTTCTTCTGGAAGAAGTGCGTGCTCTACACCTGCCTCGCCTGCATCAAAGAAATTTCCTATATGATACTCTTTTGCAAAATCTCTCACGAACTTGCACTGCTCAGCAGATGCAATGTCCTTATTAGGGGTAAAGTGATCAAGAACCAGCACAATTCTATCTAGATCAAATACACCTTTTTGCGAGCACGATCTAAATGCCTTTATGGCAATAGGTGCTGTTATGTCATTGGCAAGTGCTATGTCTATATCTACCTTTATTATATCACCTGATTTAAACTCTTTGGCGGTTGTATGGCTCTTAAGGATCTTCTCTGCTATGGTCATTCCCAACTGGGGTATACCTCCTGATAGCAATCTCTCATTGCAAAATGAAAAGTGCAAATTGAAAAATGAAAAAATAAAAGAAATGATATTATTGCTAAGTCAATAGTTGATAAATTCATAAAAAGTCGGAAAAACACCCCGTTGTCATTCTGGTGAGCCGAAGCCCTAAGTATAACGAAGGGGATAGCGAAGAATATGATATCATTGAGATTCTTCGTCGCTTCGCTCCTCAGAATGACACTATGCGGACTTTTTGCGAGACCGTCAATAGTTACAGCGAAAGAGAAATAATTTTGCACTTTGCACTTTGATATTTTCATTTTTCATTTATGGTCAGGCAATGGTCAAAGGCAGTATGACAATGACTAAATGGTTCGCTTTGCTTGCCCAAATTACCTTGCAATCTCATTTATCCTAACTGATACGTCAGTAATCTACTTATCTACAGAGAGATCCTTTGTCTTTAGAAACTCTAATCTATTCATAGCATTTACCAGAGCCTTCCCAGAAGCTACCAGTATGTCCGGGTCGGATCCATGCCCAACAGCAATCCTATTCTTATCCTGGAGATTTACAGTTACTTCACCCAGGGCATCAGTACCCCCTGTTATGGAACTTACAGAAAAATGCAACAGCCTGGCCCTAACCCCTGTCATTTGTATAATGGTCTTGTAAACCGCATCTACCGGTCCATTGCCAAAGCCTGCAGCCTGAACAACCTCTCCTTCTATCTCTAATTGAACAGTTGCAGTAGGTACTGCCACTGTTCCAGATGTTATGTTCAAGTATTTCAATCTATATTTATCCGGTATCCTATACACCTCTTCCATTACAATTGCTTCAATATCCTCATCATATATATCCTTCTTCCTGTCAGCGATATCCTTAAAGCGCTTAAATACCTTGGATATTTCCGTATCAGTTAGATTATATCCCAAGGCCTCTAGCCTATTTTTAAGGGCATGCTTCCCAGAGTGTTTACCCATGACAAGAGATGACTGGCCAATACCAACAGACTCCGGGGTCATAATCTCATATGTTGTCCTGTCTTTGAGATAACCATCCTGATGAATGCCGGCCTCATGGGCAAAGGCATTTGCGCCTACAATAGCCTTATTAGGCTGTACTGATATACCTGTAACATGCGATACCAAACGGCTGGCAGGGTATATCTGTGTAGTGTCTACGCCTGAATAAAAATTATATACATCCTTCCTTACATTTAAGGCCATTACTATCTCTTCTAAAGAAGCATTGCCAGCCCTTTCTCCTATACCGTTTATAGTACATTCCACTTGTGATGCACCTGCCAGGATGGCAGATATAGAATTTGCTGTAGCAAGACCTAGATCATTATGACAATGGACAGATATATCAACATCTTCTATTCCTGTGACCTGAGTCCTGATATAGCTGACTAGATCAAAAAACTCTTGTGGCGTGGTATAACCAACTGTGTCAGGTATATTTATTGTATCAGCCCCGGATAAAATTGCTGTATTAAAGACATCTACAAGAAATTCCTTGTCTGAGCGTGTGGCATCCTCTGCAGAAAATTCTACACTTGAACAATATTCATGACAAGCCTTCACTGCATCCTCTACAGCCTTTAAGACCTGATCTTTTGTCATTCGCAATTTATACTTAAGATGTATATCAGAAGTGGCAATAAAGGTATGCAGCCCTGGCCTGTCAGCCTCCTTCACCGCGTCCCAGGCCCTGGCTATATCTTCCTGGCTGGTCCTAGCCAGTCCGACTACTATGGGTTTCTTTACCTCAGCCGCCACAGCCTTTACTGCATCAAAATCACCTGGAGAGGATACTGGAAAACCTGCTTCTATCTTATCTACGCCCAAGGTCTCAAGCTGCTTTGCTACCAAGATCTTTTCGGCAATATTCATGCTTGCCCCAGGGGACTGCTCTCCATCTCTTAGGGTAGTATCAAAGATTATGATCTTCTTTGGTGTCTGCCTCATTTCCTCCCTCATTTATTACACCTTCTGCTCTACGGCCCCTTAACATCCTTATTATCCCCCAGGTAGGCCCTGACAAGACAAACGTGCTTGCAAGCGCAAATAACATAATCTCAGGGAAAGCAGCTATTACCACAAGCAAAAGCACCCCAGCGACAAGGAGTTGAAATGGATGAGCCTTTATATATGTAACGTGCTTAAAGCTAGGATATTGAACATTACTTACCATCAAGTATGAAAGCATATATCCCTCTATCATTACCAGCATTGAAGGAATCGGCCCTATGACCTTTGATATCAATACAGTACTTGCCAGTGTTACAGCAGCCATTGGGATGGGTAGCCCTGTAAATGTTGTATTATCAGATGGCATACTATTAAACCTGGCAAGCCTCAATGCTCCACTTGCTACAAATAAAAAGCTGGCAAGCCAACCCAATCTGCCGTATGTACTAAACTGCCATAGATAGACCATTATTGCAGGTGCCACTCCAAAGGCCACCACGTCAGAGAGGGAATCATATTCCTTTCCAAACAGGGATGTAGTATGCGTGGCTCTGGCAATTCTTCCATCAAGGGCATCCATAAACCCTGCAAAGAGGATGAAGATAGCTGCTTTATAAAAATTTTCTTTCAGAGCAAATAACATGGAGTAAAAGCCAAAAAACAGAGCCATGGTTGTAATAAGGTTTGGCAATAGTGGTACCCTTCGCTTATCTCTTTTCTTCTTGGATCTCTTCATAATCAAACCCTCCCTAATATACTCTGGCCTGCAAATACCCTATCACCTTTTCTAACCATAAGGCTGATATCTTTAGGTATATAACACTCCAAGAGGGAGCCAAAACAAATAAGCCCTATCTTTTTGCCTGCAGAGAGTGTATCGCCAACCTCAGGGAGACAGACAATCCTCCTAGCAACAAGCCCTGCAACCTGATCCAATCTGAACAACCTCTTCTCGTTCTTTATATAGAGGATCATACGCTCGTTTGCTTCAGTCTTCTTTCCTAGATTTGCCATGTGAAATTCTCCTGGCCTGTAATGCTTCTCTATTATGGTGCCATCTACTATTGCACGGTTGACATGCACATTAAAGATAGACATAAAGATAGATACCTTGGTACATGGACCTACATGCTCTTCATGGGTCTCTTCTACTTGTAATACTTTCCCATCAGCTGGAGAAAGTATTAATCCTTTTCCTTTAGGGACTACCCTTACAGGGTCTCTAAAAAACCATGTAATAAACATGGTGGTCCCCCAGCCTAACAGGCCCAGTCGTGTCCTGGTAAAAAGGATAGACACAAAGGCTGAAAAGCCTATGTAAGGGAGTCCCTCTCTTCTTATTATCATTCAATTTTCCTCTTTCTTTACCTTTTGAGCCTCAGCAATCCATGGCATCATAGCGCGCAGCCTCTCACCCACCTTTTCTATTGGATGTTTTTCACCTTTTTTTGTAAGGGCATGAAAAACTGGAGAGCCTGCTCTATTTTCCAGAATCCATTCTTTTGCAAATTTGCCATCCTTTATATATGCAAGGATCTCTTCCATAGTCTTCCTTACATGTTTATCTATCACTATAGGACCCCTTGTAAGATCACCATATTGTGCAGTATTACTGATGGAATAACGCATATTTGATATCCCACCTTCATATATCAGATCTACTATAAGCTTTAGTTCATGCAAACACTCAAAATATGCCATTTCTGGGGCATATCCTGCATTCACCAGGGTCTCAAAGCCTGCCATTATCAAAGATGTTACCCCACCGCAGAGTACGGCCTGTTCACCAAACAGGTCTGTCTCTGTCTCCTCTGCAAATGTGGTCTCTAAAATACCAGCCTTACCACCACCTATGGCTGATGCATAAGCCAGTGCTATGTCCCTGGTATCTCCACCTGCATCGGCCTCAACCGCTATCAACATGGGAACACCTCTCCCCTGCGTATATTCATAACGAACCAGATGTCCAGGTGCCTTGGGCGCCACCATAAAACAACTAACCCCTTTAGGGGGAATTATCTGACCAAAGTGGATATTAAAACCATGAGCAAATGCCAGATACATGCCCTCATTAAGATTACGTGCTATATCCTCTTTGTAGACATCGGCCTGCAATTCATCTGGCAAAAGGACCATTACTATATCTGCCCACATAGTTGCCTCTGCTGTGGTCATCACATTCAGGCCTGCGGCCTTAGCTTTATCCCTGGATCTACTTTCTTTCCTGAGTCCAACTACCACATCAACCCCGGAGTCCTTAAGATTGTTAGAATGCGCAAATCCTTGAGAACCATATCCAAGGATGGCTACCTTTTTTGACCTTATCTTGGTAAGATCAGTGTCCTTATCATAATATACCTTCATCGTAAAGGTCTCCTCCTTTGCATCTCTCTATCCATGACAATAACACCTGTCCTTATAAAATCAACTATCCCAATAGGGTTAAGTATATCTATAAAACCCTGAAGTTTCTCTTTATTGCCTGTCAATTCCAGAGTATATGAGCTATGGGATACATCCACTACCTTTGCCCTAAATATATCTGCTATCCTTAATACCTCAGCCCTGCTCTTATCTTCTGCCTTGACCTTTATCAAGAGCATCTCTCTTTCAACAAATTCTTTGCCTGTGTAGTCCACAACCTTTATAACATTTATAAGCTTATTTAATTGTTTTTTTATCTGTTCTAAGACCTGATCATCACCAGATGTTGTTATTACCATCTTAGACCTTGTAGGGTCTAAGGTAGGTGCTACAGAAAGGGACTCGATATTATAGCCCCTACCCGAAAACAGACCTGCCACCCTGGATAAGACGCCCGCCTCATTGTCTACTAATAGAGATATTACATGTCTCATTAAACTCACCTTATATCAAGAGCATATTATTAATAGGGGCCCCTGCTGGTACCATTGGATAGACATCTTCCTCTGGCTCTATACGAAAATCTACCAATACAGGGCCATTTGTGTTTAGGGCCCAACGAACTGCACCTTCTACATCAGATGGTTCCTCCACCTTTATACCAGAGGCACCATAGCTTTCAGCAAGTTTTACAAAATCAGGTGATACAGCTAAAGATGTGTGCGAATACCGCTTCTTATAAAAGAGTCCCTGCCACTGACGAACCATACCTAGATATCCATTATTAAGGATTATAACCTTTACTGGAAGATTATATTGCACAGCAGTAGCAAGCTCCTGAATATTCATCTGGATAGAACCATCCCCCGCTATATCCACTACAGTCCTGGATGGAAATGCTACCTGAGCGCCAATTGCAGCAGGGAAACCATATCCCATTGTCCCTAAACCACCTGATGTAAGAAAGATCTTGGGCATCTTAAACTTATAATACTGGGCTGCCCACATCTGATTCTGTCCCACTTCAGTAGCAATTATGGTATCATCTGGGGTAAGTTTGTCCACCATGGTTACTACATATTGAGGCTTTATACTTTTCCCCTGGGTATACTCAAGAGGATAAGCTTGTCTCCATTCTTTTATGACCTCATGCCACGAGGCTAATCTCTGCCTCAAAGCTGAAAGTTCTTCTTTTTTAGGCTTGAGCATATTGATCAGGGACTTCAACACTGTTTTACAATCACCAACAACTGGTAGATCAACCTTTATATTCTTACTGATAGATGTAGGATCGATGTCTATGTGTATAATCTTTGCCTTTGGTGCAAACTCATCAGTTTTGCCTGTTACCCTGTCATCAAATCTAGAACCAATAGCGATCAAACAATCTGTATGTGTTACTGCCATATTTGCAGCATATGTACCATGCATACCTAACATCCCAAGGGACAAGTTATCATCTGAAGGAAACACTCCTAGGCCCATTAATGTGTTGGTAACAGGTATATTAGTTAGCCTTGCAAGGGATACCAACTCTCTAGAGGCATTAGAATGTATAATACCTCCTCCTCCATAGATCACAGGGCGTTTGCTCTTCAGCACTAGTCCTGCTATCCTTTTTATCTGGCCTGTATGGCCCTTATATGTGGGACTGTATCCATGCACTGCAACCTTATCTGGATACTTAAAGTTAAGAGTGGCATTCATAACATCCTTTGGAAGGTCAATAAGTACAGGGCCCGGCCTACCTGTGGAGGCTATATAAAATGCCTCTTTTATTATTTTAGCCAGGTCTGCTACATCCTTTACCAGATAGTTATGCTTGGTACACGGCCTGGTAATACCAACAATATCTGCCTCCTGAAATGCATCATTACCTATAAGGTTTGTTGGGACCTGGCCTGTAAATACTACTATGGGTATAGAATCCATATAGGCAGTGGCAATGCCTGTGACTGTATTTGTGGCACCCGGGCCTGATGTCACAAGACACACACCAACCCTACCGCTAGCCCTGGCATAGCCATCAGCAGCATGGACAGCCCCTTGCTCATGTCTTACTAATATGAACTGTATATCTTTGACATCCATAATAACATCAAATATATCCAGCACTGCCCCGCCAGGATAACCAAAGACATGCTTTACCCCTTCACATCTAAGCGCTTCTATTAGAGCACTTGCGCCTTTCATCCTATTCATTACTCAATACCTTCTTTTTATATTATCTAAGAGATAAGACCCAAATTTAGCTGTTCCTGTATTTACGAAGTATCTCCTCTATCCTATCCCTTCCTGCAAGCTTCAGCTTTTGGATCTCTCTTCGCATTATATCATCTTCTGTACTGAAATAACGTCTTTTATTGTATTTCTCCAGCTTTTCCTCATATTCCAGATGCTCATCCCAAAGCCGTTTAAGCTCTCTATTATGAGGGACTAGTTTGAGGATTAATTGAACATCCCTTTCCTCCATTGTTTCTCACCCCTTATCTCAAGCATTAATAGTCATTCAAAGATAGAACATATATTTAATCGTGTCAACAGACAGAAAATCGTCCCGAGTTCCATTTCTCCTTTACATTGGACTTTCTTTCCCTTATATTTTCGCAGAACTAGAGTTGTTACCTAAAAGCTTGAAAAGAGGAGGTCTATAATGGAATGGTTAAAAAAATGGTCCTTTTTGCTCCTAATCGTTATTATCATTAATCTCACTGGCTGTTCTTTCTTGAACAGATATCAGAAGGAAGGAAGTCTGAGTCTTCCCGGGTTGAAGGAACCAGTAACAGTGTTGCGCGATGAAAAAGGCATGGCATACATCTATGCCCAGAATACCTATGATGCCATGATGGCCTGGGGTTTTGTTACAGCCCAGGATAGACTGTTCCAGATGGAGCTTACCAAGCTCTTTGCAGAAGGCAGGATCTCAGAGCTGGTCGGGGAGAAGGGAAAGGCGATTGACATCAGGATGAGAACAATCGGCTTTTATCGAAATGCAAAAAGACATGCAAAGATACTGGACAATAATACCAGGCATTTATTTCAGGCATACTTGGATGGGGTAAACGCATACATAACTACCCGCTCAAAGACCCATCCCATTGAATTCAAACTCGCTGGTATCAGGCCTGGAACATGGACCATTGCAGACTCGCTTGCCATTTCATACTACATGGGCTGGGATTGTGCAGCAAACATCAATACCGAGATCATTGTACAGATGCTGATAGAGAAGGTAGGCCTGGATAAGGCCAGGGAGATCTTCCCCATCAATATAAACCCGGACGACCTCCTTCAGGAAAGCAATGAGGCTCAAGCCATGGCTCACGAGCCGGTGGAACTACGCCTCGCATCTGACAAAAAAATCATGTCGTATTTGGAAGACAGGCCTCTTCTTCTGGGAAGCAATAACTGGGTTATAGGGCCTCAGCTATCGTCAAGCAGGAATCCCATTGTGGCAAACGACCCTCATCTCGATGCCAGAATCTTACCGGGCCCATGGTATCCCTGTGGCATCATCGCCCCGGATCTCAGGGCAGTGGGGGTAGGAATACCCGGCATTCCAAACATGACAGTCTGCAGGACTGATCATATCGCCATTGGAATAACCAATGCCTATGGCGATACACAAGACCTCTATATTGAGACCCTGGATCCAAAAGACCCTGATAGATATCTAGAAGGCGAGGTCTCCCTGCCGTTTGAGATAATCGAAGAGACACTTAAAATCAAAGACAAGGACGCACCTGAAGGCTACAGGGAAGAAAAGGTGAAAATCAGGCTCACAAAAAGAGGGCCTGTCATATCCGAAGTGCTACCTGGGCTTGAGACCAGCAAGGTGATCACTGTACGCTGGTCATCCCTTGAAAGCATGGAGCCTTTACTTGGGCTTGATCAGGTTCTCAGTGCCAGATCAGTACAGGATGTCCGTGAGGCACTAAGTCATCTGAATGTAATCTCTCTCAACTTTGTCTTTGCTGACACAAAAGGAAATTTCGGATGGCAAACATCTGGGAAGTTCCCTGTCCGCTCTCAAGGAGACGGGACCCTGCCCTATATTGTAAAGGACAGCCACGACAACTGGTCTGGCTGGATTCCATTTAATGATATGCCTCAGATCTATAACCCTCAAAGGGGATGGATTGGCACATGCAACCACAAGACTGTGGGAAAGGACTATCCTTACTACTACTCATCCTACTTTGCGCCATCCTACCGTTACCAGAGGCTCATACAGCTTCTTGACAGCCCTGGTAGGAAGTCTGTGGATGACAACTTGCAATTTCAAAGGGATACCATGAATCTTATGGCAAAAGAGATAGCGCCTGTTATGGCAAGATCGCTTACCCCCCATGAGGACACAAGGGAGATGGGACAAATCCTCTCTAAATGGGATTACACCGATGATCCAGATAAGGCTGGCCCTACCATCTTCCAGGCCGTATACCGAAAATTTGCCCTCCTGGTATTTCAGGACGAATTAGGAGAGGCCCTGACAAAGACCATGCTGGACTGCTGGTATTTCTGGGAAGAAAGGCTAGAGAAGATGGTGCTTGAAGGTACATCGCCCTGGTTTGATAATGTTGAGACCAAGGACAAGATAGAGACTATGGAAGACCTTTTTTACCAGGCTGCCTTGGATGTGGCAGAGGATCTTGGCTCAAGGCTTGGCCGGAATCCCGGAAAATGGCTGTGGGGAAAGGTTCATCAAATAGAATTCGTAAACCCTATCAGGCGGGAAGGCTTTGGAAAGTCACTGTTGGGCGGAGGCTCTCATCCTGCCCCTGGCTCCTGCGAGACGCTCTGTCGTGGCTGGTATGATTTTGATGATCCATTTGGTGTAACCCATTTCGCGTCTTTGCGGATGGTAGCTGACCTAGGCGATAAGGATAAAGTCATGGCTGTTCTGCCAGGAGGTGTCTCTGGCCGCGTATTTAATCCACACATAAAGGATCAAATCAAGGACTACATACGGGGTGACAAGGTATACTGGTGGTTTAGCGATAAAGCTATACAAGAGCATTGCAAGACCACCCTTGTCCTGAATCCTTAATGAGGGAAATGGGCCTGATGTTTTGCTGGGGTCGTAGGGGTCGCGTAGGGGTCGTGTCTTAACATTTGACATTACTTAAATTTAATGTTATTATTTTTTATTATGGCACGAGCCTTAAGGCTTTCATTTGAAGATGCTGTTTATCATATAACCGCAAGAGGCAATAGAAAAGAGAATATCTTTTATTCAGATAAAGATAAGGAGACCTTTTTAGATAAGATGAATGAAGCATTTCAGAAGTATTCATTCATATGTTATGTCTATTGCTTAATGGACAATCACTATCATCTTTTCATAAAGACACCATTTGCCAATTTATCAGAAGGTATGCACTATCTGAATACCTCTTATGCCAATTGGTTCAGGGCAAAGTATAAATTTGCAGGCTCAGTCTTTCAGGGCAGATATAAATCCATTCTTGTTGATGGGGACAATTATGCCTTGATGCTCTCAGCCTATATTCATCTAAATCCGGTAAGGGCCGGTATGGTTAAGTTGCCGCAAGAGTGCATCTGGAGCAGTTTTTTAGATTATAGTGGGGGAAGAAAACCTGTTATAGAAAGGCTTGATACTTCATTTATATTAAAACAGCTCGATGATAATATTGATAAAGCCATCAGCAAGTACAGTAGATTTGTTATTGAGAATATAAATATGAAAAGCCCTCTTGAAAAGAGTTACAAAAATATTGCCCTTGGGAGTGAGAAATTTATAGAGAAGATAAAGGAAAAAGTAAGTTCCTTAGGTGAAAAGCGAGAGATCAGCCAGATTAAGGATGTTGGGTTGTTGTCAAAAGAACAGATAGTTAAGACAATATTGATGCATTTTAATATAAACAGAGATATGATATTTGAAAAAAGAAGAGGTAACATTTATCGCAAATTGGCTTTGTATCTTTTAAAGAATTATTCAGCATTATCACTAAAACAGATAGGTGAGTTATTCAATATGGACTATGTTGCAGCTTCTCAAGCGGCTAAAAGGTTTGAAAAGGAAATGAAAAAGGATAGGATGGCCGAAGAAATGGTAAACAGTGTGATAAAAACGCTAAAAGAAGGTGGTAATGTTAAATGTTAAGACACGACCCCAAGAAAGCGACAACCCCAAGAAAGACTATTGCCCCTTTCCTTTATCCCTTGGTAATACTATCATATATGAACGCATTGCATAGTTATTATCTTGCTTCCTTCTGGCAGTTATTATAATCCTGTTTACCTTTCTATTCAGAATAAGGACATCTTTACATAAAAGCCTCCCTGTTACAGGATCAAATACAGTAGAAAGCCTACCTTTCTCAGAAAGGAACATCTGAACCTGATCAGGCTGGTATTGATCAGGATTTTTGATAGTTATCCTTACTCCTCTTATGGTATTACTTTTCAACCTCCCAGGAGGTGGAATCCTCTCTGAAATCAACAAAGGTGGCTGATTAAGCTTTTCCCTAAACCGCTTCATAGTCATATTCCTACCCACGATGGCCTGCCTAGGCACAATATCTAGCAAGGTCTCCTTGCCCACACTTCCTGGATCTGAGGTCATAAGGAGTGTATAGCCTGCTCGAATACCTGCACTTCTTATATACTCATCATATTCACCAAATGGATATGCAAACCACTCTATCTTATATCCAAGGTTATCTTCCATTATTTTCTTTGATAATATGATCTCTTTTTCTATCTCCTGCTCAGATATGTCTACCAGGTGAGGATGAGTCAAGCTATGACACCCTATGTCTGCACCATCCCTCTTTAATTCTTTTAGCTGCTCCCAGCTCATACACCTTCTAGATCCGACTGCACCAGAAGCGATAAAGACAGTAAAGGGATAGTTGAATCTTCTAAGGATAGGGACTGCCTTGGTATATGCAGATATATAACCATCATCTATGGTTATTACCACCCCCTTCGCAGGTATTGTTGCCTTTCCATTAATACAGTCTGCCAATTTTCTTATAGAGAGAACCTTATAGCCACGTGTACTGAGATATTCCATCTGCTCCATAAACATGGCTGATGATACAGATGTAGAAGGGGAGTCTGCCTCGTCAAACTTATGGTACAATAATACTGTTATATAGGTATAGCCTGTAAG
>JAGGYK010000222.1 GCA_021162585.1 Deltaproteobacteria bacterium | reverse complement strand
CACTTACCATATCCTTGAGTCTGTCCACAATGTAAAAGTATCCATCCTCATCCATTTCAGCGATGTCACCAGTATAGATCCAGCCATCCCTGAGGGTATGTGCAGTCTCTTCAGGTTGGTTGTGGTATCCCCTAAATACCTGGGGTCCTCTGGCCACAACCTCGCCCGGCTCACCCAGGGGAACCACCTTGCCAGACTCTGGATCAACAAGCTTCACCTCGGTATCCGGCAAGGGTATTCCCACGGATCCCACCTTTTTGATGCCACGATGTGGAAGCGATGTTATAATAGTAACTGCTTCTGTCAGGCCATAGCCCTCTATCAATTTTCCGCCAACAAGCTCCTCAAATTCTCTGATATTTTCGGCGGGAAAGGAGGTAGAGCCGCTTATGAAATATTGGACACCCGAAAAATCGAGGCCGCGAAATTCAGGCAGTTTCATCAGTGCTAGATAGAGGGTAGGGACGGCCAAGACAGACGTAGGCCTGTATTTCCTGATGGCCGATATCAAAAATTGCAGATCTCTCGGGTTTGGTATCAAGATTAAAGAGTTTCCCAGGGCAATACACCCCATGGCAATAAAGCTGCCCGCCACATGGAACATTGGATAAGGACAAAGTGTTGTATGTTGTCCTATGGTTGTTAAACCCAACCAGGCATTGTTCTGAACTATGTGGTGAACAATGTTATTGTGAGTCAGGACGGCTCCTTTAGGGGTTCCGGTTGTACCTCTGGTATATATTATAAGACAGGGATCTTCAGGGCTGACTTTCACGTTGACCAGATCTCTCGGTCTATCCTTGAGGGCATCCATGAAACGGATCACTTTGATCCCCGGCAGGGGGCTTATCTCCCCTGTAGGAATCTTTTTCAGTAACCTTCCAAAAACCTTTTTAACCGGTGGGAGAAAGTCGGCAATCGAGGTTACGACAACAGTCTTAACACCCGTCTTACCAACCACCTTGCTTACCGTCCCGAAGAGGAGATCAAGGGTCACAAGAACTTTGGCCCCGGAATCGTTAAGCTGGAACTCAAGCTCTTCAGGGGTAAGGAGTGCACTTACACCTGTGTACACACACCCTGCTTTCTGGATACCAATAGAAGATATATAACAGGCAGGAATATTGGGCAAATGAACACCCACAATATCACCAGCATGACAGCCATTTGCTATAAGAAAGTGCGCAAACTGGTTGGAAAGGGTGTCAAAGTCACGATATTTTATACTGGCCCCCATGTAATAGAGTGCCACTCTATCCGGCACCTTTTCAAATGCTTCCCGTATGTGTTCCGCGTAGGACATGCTTGGATATTTCAATGCTGGAGAAACTCCCCTGTCATAAAATTTCAGCCAAGGCTTCTTAGCATATACATCTTCCATGAGAACCCCCTTTGATAATTACCTTACTTTAATAATCCTTTTTTGCCAAAAGCATCTCCATAAAGGCATCAATTCTGGTCTGAAATTGAGCCATGGAAAACTTTTCTCCATCCATATGATCACCATCGAACATGACACTTGGCACAGAAAGCTCTTCGGCAAGTACCTTCTGGATATCCATCTGCCCCATTGAAATGGGCTTGCAGCTCCTGTTTGAATGAAGAATCGCGCCGTCAATCTTATAGGCCCTTATGGCCTTCACAATCAGTTCCAGCCTTTTATGCAAAGACACGCAGGATACCAATGGATATGAGACAAGGGTCTTATACGCAATGCTCTCCAGTGGCTTATTCGGATCCATCCTCAACGACCATGCTGCAGAATATGTTTCAGCCACCACCACGGCATCCCATTTTTCAAAATAGTTAAAGAGTTTCATATTATACCAGAGCGGGATGTTATCCCAGAATAACCGTAGCTTCTCATTGGGGATCACCCCTTCACCTCTTGCTATCTTCTCATTCACCTCTTGCAATACACCTTTAAGAAAATTAACTGCTATCTCTGTCCCATGCCTGGTCACCATGACAAACATAATGCCCAACTCCGCGGCTGAAAACGGGGCGGGGATCGTTGAGCGCTTGCTCATTAGCTCATCCCAGAGTCTGCATGCCTCATCTGTATAAGCCACGGCCTGTCTCAGCCTGTCGATATCAAATTTTTTGCCAGTAATCTCTTCCAAGAACCGTATCAACCGCTTCATCTGTGCCACAGCATACTGGATATGATGCTCCTTGATATCCTCCATGGCCACCTGAGGAAGGTCTGCCCTGAGGACAGGGACATCAAAGTGATCACACAATACCTGAAAGGTCTTCATGGTAGGAATACAACCAGCACCGAAAGAAATCAGGAAATCCGGTTCAGGAAGGCCATCCAATGGCTGATTCTCCTCATTGATGCCTTCAAGGGCGTAGCCTACATTGTTTCTAAAATAGCCGCAAAGATCTCCGGAAAAACCTCTTTTAGCAGTATACTCAAAGTTCTTTTTGTTGGTGCCTATAGCCGCGCACACAGGTGCCCAATTTTCAGGGAAAACCGGGGCTATGTCCATTGCATAAAAAAGCTCAATCAGACCATTCATGGGCGGGATCCAACCCACGGGTCGCCCTTCGGCTTTGGCCCTGTGACTATCAGCATAAAACTGGGTAATGATCTCCCTTAATGCCTTATTCGCTTTAAGTCTCTTTCGGGTCTTTCCTGCCTCCATTATTTCCCCTCCAATATCTCAAAGAAGCTCTCCAGCCTTGTCTGGACCTGTCCGGTTAGACCTTCTTCCTCTTCTAATTCCAACTGCATCTGGGGAATCCCCTTTTCATCTAAGACCTTTTTTAAAAAGGGATGATCTGAAAGATGGGGATCACAAAACTTCTGATGCATAAAGATAACGGCATCCACATCAAATAAGGATATCATCTCCAGAACATGATTCTTTCGTGCAGGGAAATCAGCCCTTGAACTGCATGGTGGTCTACGAAGATAATATTTGACCAGAGCTGTCAGGGGGTCTTCATCTTCATTGATCCTATCTTGAACCAGGCGGAAACCAAGGCAGGTATCATCCACAACAATATCTCCTCCCCTCTGCTCTATCAACCCCATGATATCAACATCTGATATAACACTCCCGGATAGTAAAATCCTATATTTCCCACTTCCTTTGGATACCATCTCCTTTGCCGCCAGCAGGTAGTCCTGATAAAGCGAGATGAGCATTTCGACCGGCAACACCTGAAGGCAGAGATTGATATAGTAGATGTCAAGATAGCTTACAGGAGCACCTCTGTGCTTCACATCATAGATCTCTTTAATATAAGCCCTGGCTTCATTATACAGATTGATTGATCTTCTCAGCCTGTCCACAGAAAATCGCTTTTTTGTAAAATTCTCAAGTGCAGTGATAAAGCCTCTGTGTTCTGCAAGGCTATATTCAATGGCCTCATCAATATCAATATAAGGGGGACTCAAAAGAAAAGAGAACTTCGGCTTTAAGTTTCGACACCAGATGTTAAACAGCCCACAGGTCGCATCGCAGGTGTAAGAATGGACAATCCCATCCAAGAAATCATAATGGCCAGCCAGACCTAAAGCCATAATGTGCCTTGCCGGAGGACATATATATATCTGAAGAAGGGCATCCGCCTGACTAATATCCTCAGATTGTCCCCAGAGCCTGACCGGCAGGATATTGAATGCATGAAGGATCTCGACAGGGACATAGGAGCATAATGTCCCGATGGCCAGACGTTCATTTTTCCTCTGCTCCTCCTGGATCATTTCAATATGGCGATCATACAGATCTTTAAACTTTGTGCTCATCTTCTCCCTCCATAGACTGTCAATAAAGCTAACCATACTAAGCAAAGATAGGTACTGTCAACCTCAGTAGGAATAATGGGGTCAGGTCTTCAAATTTGACATAGGTCTTGCTTTGTAATAAGGCATACTGCTGTAAGCTAGGCAAGATTGAGACTAAAGAGGGAGATGAAGGAAAACAGTAGTCTAAAAATGACTGCGCAGGATATCAAGAAGGGGTTGTTAAGTGAAGAATGAAGACCTGACCCCATTTTACCACACTTAACTATGCCTTATTCATCCCACTCCTCAGGTCGAGGCTGCGGGCCGGGAACGATGCCTTCAATATCAGGGTCTTCCATGTCCATTCTGGGTTCCTGGTTGGCCTTGAGTTCCTTGCGTTCCTGTCGGCGGGCTTCCTTGGCTACCCTTTTTTTTCTTTTTGCCTCTTCTCGAGCCTTTTTCCTAAATGTATTCTGATTCCTACTCGCCATATTCATCTCCCGGCATGCCCTTTTTATTCAAACAGGATTCTTCTAACAAGTTTCTCAACAAACTTTCAAGGGTGAAATATAAGAAGCATTATAGTAAAATAGGGGCAGAGCATGCCCGGCCCTGCAAGTTGTTTAGGGTTTGCAAACGTTGGATGCCTGGGGGCCCTTCGGCCCATCGACAACATCGAAGGTAACACGTTCACCCTCATCAAGCGTCCTAAATCCACTCTGATTGATCGCAGAATGGTGCACGAATACATCTCCACCATCATCCGATGAAATAAAACCAAATCCCTTTTGCTCATTAAACCATTTTACTGTTCCTTGTGCCATTAAATACCTCTTCTTGCAGATCCCCCGCTTGGCAAAACAAGAGGCCCTGCGATTGTATTTCTGAAAAAGGAAGATATCATCGATGGAATATTGACTTATTGAAGTGTAACTCAAGGCTTCCTTCGAAATGCAAGATTCAAGTCAGATATATTCTTATTTCAGATGTCTAGTACCACTTAATGTACAATGCTCACTGTGTCAAGTACAAAGTTGGACCTGTGTTAACAAAGCTAATATGTCCCCTGTAACTACCGTGCTAAAATGTCCCCATTATGAAGGGAGATATATTAGTGATGAGCGAGAAGGAGAGGAGGAGATGCCATCTGCTGCAGATGGCGCT
>JAGGYK010000071.1 GCA_021162585.1 Deltaproteobacteria bacterium | reverse complement strand
GATGAGGGCAAAAGGCCCCTACAGCTGAATGCTGACCGCTGAGAGCTGACAGCTATTTTCATCTAAAGATGAAGACACGCCTGGCCGATAACCAACTATATTAAAATATACTAAAGGAGATATTTAACATGATGGCAACAGCACAGCAATTGTTGAAGAGGTTCAATGATATGAAAACCCTGCCCCATGTGGCAATCCGTTTATCCAAACTGATTTCTGATGAGAAAAGCACGATGCAGGAATTCGAAGAGGTAATAAGGCTGGATCCTACTCTGGTTTTGCGTCTGCTGCGTGTGGCCAACTCTCCCTATTATGGGGTGAAACAGAAGGTTGATAGCATTGCCAGGGCTGTGGTGTTTATTGGTATGAAAAATCTGCGCAACATGGTGGTTACCGAGGCCCTCAAAGATATATTTAAGGGTGGTACGCAGGAGGATATCTTTTCCAGAAATCAGTTATGGCTTCATTGTGCGGCAACGAGTATCTGTGGCAAGATGATTTCAGAGCGCATCTTTGGACAAAAGGGTGAGGATGTCTTTTTGTGCGGAATTCTTCACGATGTGGGGATGATAGTTGAGGATCAGACAGCTAAGGATGTATTTATACAAACCTGCAAAGCCTATGAGCCGAATTCTAAACAGATCACAGCCTATGAGAGAGAGATTATTGGTACTGATCATAGCGAGATAGGCGACATACTAGCCTATGACTGGAAAATGTCTCCTGAGGTACAAGAAGGCATCAAGCATCACCACAGATCTCTGAATGAGGTCTCTCCATCCAGTATTGCCGGGATAACCCAGATGGCAGTATATATCGTCTCTCAGTTGAACTATGCTGCCATGCCTGGAATGAAGGGAATACTCTCCCCCCCTCTGGCCACTCATATACGCGACAATCTTAAAGAATACAAGGCCCTGGCCAGGGATTTGCCTGATGAAATGTCAAAGGCCAGGGAGCTTTATGAAGTCCAAGGGGAGTAAAAGTAGTGGATGCTATAGACAATATCTTCAGTGAGTTTGTTGACCAGGATGAAGGCTTACATCAATTACTTATATTACTTAAAAAACGCATGCCGGATGGTTGTTTTCAGCTCGTTTTGAATCATGGCAAAGATATTTGTTTAGAGAAAAAACCACATTTGCCCAATAAAGTCCGTAAAGACCTGGTTGGTAAGGCTATAAAGGAAAATGATTTAGTCCATGTTGAATACAAAGATGGTATCAAAGTCTATGCAATACCTATAAAAGAGTTAAAAGCAGTATTGATCTTTGTTTTACCCAGAGATGTTCCGGATTTGACCATGAGTTCTTATAGCACTACCATTATCCAATTATGTATTGATTTGTTCCTTTCGCAAAGGGCCTTACATAATGAGCAAGAGTTTCTGAAGATACAAAAAGAACAGCTCAATCGCAAGATTCATGTCTTAGAAAACCAATATCATGAAATCCTGGAGGATAATCAACAACAATATCAAAAGATTATTGAAAACATTGAGGATGGCTATTTTGAGATCGACCTTGCCGGGAACCTCACATCCTTCAATGATGCCTTGTACAAAATGTCTGGATATACCAGGGATGAAATGATGGGTATTAATTACCGAGACTACATGAATCAAGAGGATGCAAGAAGGGTATTCCAAGTCTTTCACCAGGTATATAAGACAGGTGAAGCCGTCAAAGAATTAGATTGGCAGCTTATAAGAAAAGACGGTACTAAGAAATACCTTGAGACCTCTGCATCTCTGATAAAAGATGAAGAAGGTCAGCCAATCGGATTTCGAGGTATTGCTAGAGACATTACCGAGCGCAAGCAGGCAGAGGAGGAGTTGGCAGAGACTAACGAGCAGTTGGAGCAGGCCATAGCACGGGCCAATCAGATGGCTGTTCAGGCTGAGGCTGCGAACATGGCAAAGAGTGAGTTTTTAGCCAACATGAGTCATGAGATCCGCACGCCTATGAATGCAGTAATAGGTTTTGCAGACATGTTGTTTGATACCAAGCTGGATGAAGACCAGGTAGATTATGTAAGCACCATTAAGAGAAGTGGTGATTCTCTACTTTCTTTAATCAATGATATCCTTGATTTTTCCAAGGTCGAGTCTAGGCAGTTGGAGTTTGAGGAGATTGCATTTGATCCAGAACTCCTTGCATATGATGTCTGTGAGTTGATTCGCCCCAAGGTTGAGTCAAGGCCGATTGAGGTTTTATGTCATATTGGGGACAGGCTTCCTTCACTGGTAAAAGGGGACCCAGCACGGTTTCGGCAGGTCCTGACCAATCTGATGGGCAATGCCTCCAAGTTTATAGACTCTGGAGAGATTGAGCTTTCCCTTGATATTGAAGAGGAGGATGATCACAGGGTAAAGCTCCATGCCAAGGTAAGGGATACAGGTATTGGTATCCCTAAAAATAAATTATCCACCATTTTTACACCTTTTCAGCAGGTTGATAGTTCTACTACGAGAAAGTATGGTGGTACAGGTCTGGGCCTGTCTATATGCAAAAAGGTATCAGGGCTTATGGATGGGGATGTCTGGGCAGAGAGCAAAGTTAACAAGGGTAGCACCTTTCACTTTACTGCATGGCTGAAAAAGGCTGAAGAAAAAGAGGTCAAGAGATTTAGGCCTGTATCGCTATCTGGCAAGAAGGCATTGATTGTTGATGATAACCAAAGCAACCTGGATATATTAGAGCACATATTAGAATTGGCTGGTATGAGTGTAGTTGCCCTTACAGATGGAAAAGATGTTGTACCAACCTTGCAAAAGGCTGCAAAGACTGAGAATCCATTTGACCTTTGTATCTTAGACATCCAGATGCCTGGCATGAGTGGTTATGAAGTAGCCAAACAAGTTCGGGATTGGAAGAAGTCATTAGTCACTGGTTCTGCCTCAGGCGGATCATTAGTGAAAGAAAAAATAAATGACAGCCCGAAGGGCGAAATGACAAATGACGGGAGCGTAGCGACCCACCTTCCTCTACTTGCTTTATCTTCCTCGATGGCAAAAGATGCAAAGAGGTGTGAAGAGGCAGGGTTTGATGGGTTTCTTAGCAAGCCGGTTCGTAGAGAGAAACTATATCAAATGCTGGAGAGGATACTGGGAGAGACCAGAGACGGAGTCGAAAAGGGTGAGGTAGTAAGAGAAAATATTATTACCCAGTATTCAGTTAAGGAGGAGAGGAAGCGTTCCACCCGTATACTTTTGGCAGAAGACAATCCTGTTAATCAGAAGCTGGCAAAGCTGATGCTTACCAAGGCCGGGTATCAGGTAGAGGTGGCTAATAACGGCAAGGAGGCCCTTGAGAAATACACGCAATCTCCAGATGATTATGACCTGATATTCATGGATATTCAGATGCCGGAGATGGATGGGCTTCAGGCGACAGGGGCGATTCGGAAATGGGAGATGTCATTAGCCACTAGTCATTCGTCATTAGTGACAAATGACAGGAGCATAGCGAGCCATATTCCAATCATTGCCATGACTGCCCATGCCATGAAGGGGGATAAGGAAAAATGTCTTGATGCAGGTATGGATGACTATGTCACAAAACCGATCAAGAGGGAGATCGTCCTTGAGATACTTGAGAAGTGGGTACTTAAATGACGTTCACCGTTGACTGTTGACCGTTCACCGACAGACAATGGATAACGGACAACGGTGAACGGACAACGGACAACGAGTTAGATGAGATGTTTATTTTGTTTACTGGTTCTCAAAAAGTCAGTTTGCTGCTATTGCACACTGAGGGGCAAGAATAAAAAATAATGAAAGAAAAAGAACTGAGTAGCCGCTTTCCAATACTGATAGCTGAAGACAATCTGGTCACCCGGAAGCTTCTGGAAAAGACCCTTATTAAGGCAGGCCATGAGGTCGTGTCTGTAGAAAATGGTCGCAAGGCCTTAAAGCTTTTCAATGATAAATTTTTCCCAATTGTCTTGACTGACTGGATGATGCCTGAAATGGACGGGCTCGAATTATGCAGGGCCATTAGAAAAAATACCTCCAAAGGTTATGTCTTTATTGTCCTGCTGACAGCCAGGGACTCCAAAGATGACATTGTCGCAGGTCTAGAAGCAGGCGCAGATGATTACTTGACCAAGCCCTTCAGCCATCCTGAATTGATTGCCCGCCTGAATACCGGTATACGCATCCTGGAATTGGAAAGATCCCTGAAAGAGGCCAATGAAGAGATCAAAATTTTATCCATAACCGATCCGCTCACCGGATGTTACAATCGAGGCTATATGACTGAACATCTACCCCAGGAAATTTCAAGAGCAAAAAGATACAGCCACTCACTCTCCATTGTCTTATGTGACATTGATCATTTCAAAAAGGTAAATGATACTTATGGGCATCAGGTTGGAGATCAGGTATTGAAAGAATTTGCTCAGTGTATCAAGGAATCAATCAGGGATAATGTGGATTGGCTATGCCGATACGGGGGCGAAGAATTTTTAATTATACTTCCTGAGACAAATTTAAGCGGCGCGTGCCGCATGGCGGAAAGACTTCTTACACTTGTCTCTAAGAGAGTAGTTGATGTGCAGGGGAAAGAGATATATATCACAGCTAGTTTTGGTGTAACCGGTTTTGATTCTATCATCCCTGATGAAAAGATCTCGCCTAAAGCCATGATCAGAAAGGTGGACATGTACCTTTATCAGGCCAAACAGGAAGGTAGAAACAGGGTCAAAGGAGGACAGCTGTGAAATTGTTCCCCGTTGACCGTTGTCCGTTGTCCGACAAACAACAGACAACAACTACAGATAAGGAGTGAATATATGAAGAAGATATTGGTAGTAGACAATCATCCTCTTATGTTGAAGTTTATGACTGATCTGCTTACAAAAAAAGGGTATCAGGTTAAAGCAGCACAAGATGGCTTAACTGCCCTTAATATCTTGAAGTCATATATTCCAGCGGTCATATTTATTGATCTGGTAATGCCCAATATTGGGGGGATAAAGCTATGCCAGATTATTCGTAGGATGCCAGAGCTGAGGGATGTCTATCTGATTATTCTTTCTGCTATTGCTGCTGAAGAAAAGATAGACCCTGCTGAATTTGGAGCTGATATCTGTATTGCCAAGGGTCCGTTTAATGAAATGGCGCAGAATGTCCTTGATGCCTTAGATAGGCAGGATCAAGGAATTTCCCCGGGCCCGCAAGGAACAGTGATAGGGGTAGAAAATATCCATTCTCGGGAGATAACCAGGGAATTGCTCTCAATCAAGAAACATTTTGAGGTTATCCTGGGGAGTATGTCTGAAGGGATATTGGAGATTACTCCTGAAGCAAGGGTTGTTTATGCCAACCCTGCTGCCCTGGCCTTGATAGATAAACCTGAGGAAGAATTGCTGGCTTCAAATTTTGGTGATCTGTTTTATGAAACAGATCACCAGAGGATTAAAGACCTTTTTGGACAAGAGCTTAATGCGCCACGATCAATTCCCGAGGATTCACCTGTAAGATTGAATGACAGGCAAATCTCACTAAATCTTGTGCCCCTCAAAGACAAAGAAAATAAGATCATTGTTATCTTAAATGATGTGACTGATCGAAGGCGTATGGAGGTTCAACTCCAGCAAATTCGAAAGATGGAGGCTGTTGGCACTCTAGCAGGAGGCATTGCCCATGACTTCAACAATCTGCTTATGGGTATACAGGGTAATGCTTCTTTAATGCTCTTAGACGTTGATTCCACACATCCTCATCACAAAAGGCTGAACAATATTGTAAAGTTGGTTCAAAGCGGATCAAAACTGACGAGACAGCTTCTTGGATATGCCAGAAAGGGAAGGTATGAGGTCAAACCCATTAACCTAAACCAGTTGGTTGAAGAGACCTCTGAAACATTTGGGAGAACCAAGAAGGAGGTTGCGATTCATCAAGAGCTTGCCGAGGATTTATTTCCAATCGAAGCAGATCAGGGACAGATAGAACAGGTGCTCTTGAATATGTACGTGAATGCATGGCAGGCAATGCCTGATGGCGGCGATCTTTTTTTGAAGACTATGAATACTACACATGAAGAGATGAAGGGCAAGCTGTATGAGCCAAAGCCGGGTAATTATGTCTTGTTAGCCATCACTGACACAGGGGTAGGCATAGACAAAAATACTAGGGAGCGTATCTTTGATCCATTCTTTACAACCAAGGAGATGGGTAGGGGTACAGGCCTTGGTTTGGCTTCGGTTTACGGTATTATAAAAGGTCATGGCGGATACATTGATGTTGACTCAGAAAAGGGACGTGGAACGACATTTAGTATTTGTCTGCCAGCTTCCCCAAAAGAGGCAATAGAAAAAAAAGAGTTGCATGAAGAGGCATTAAAGGGGACAGAGACAGTTCTTTTAATAGATGATGAGGACATGATTATTGATGTTGGCAAGCAAATGCTGGAAGCATTGGGCTATGAGGTATTAATTGCTAGAAGCTCAAGCCAAGCCATTGATGTCTATAATGCAAACAAGGACAGAATTGATATGGTCATCCTGGACATGATCATGCCAGATATGAATGGTGGAGAGATCTACGATAGATTGAAACAGATCAATCCCAGTATAAAGGTTCTTCTTTCAAGCGGATACAGCATAGACGGCCAGGCCACCAAGATCCTGGAACGTGGGTGCAATGGCTTTATCCAGAAGCCCTTCAATATGGAACAGATTTCCGGGAAGATAAGAGAGATTCTGGATAAGAAATAGAGGCTTGATCTCTTGTAAGCCTTCAGTTTGTCGGTTATCCGTTCACCGTTGTCCGTTGACCGTTCACCGACAGACAATGGACAACGAATAACGGTGAACGAATAACGAAAGGAGGATTAGGCTATGGATTTTACTGAATTAGCTCAAAAAATAGGGCTAGAGGATGATGAATTCTTAGAACTTGTAGAACTTTTTATGGAGACCTGTGCATCTGATATAAGCAGATTACAAGTGGCCATTGACCAGGGAGATACGCAGCAGGTGGTTGAGGCTGCCCATTCCATAAAAGGCGCTTCCGCAAATCTGGGGTTTATGGAGATATCATCGGTTGCTAAAGAAATGGAGCAAAATGCCCGAGATGATAGTTTGGATGGAGCGGCCGAGGCTGTTGAAACCATCAAAAAAGGGCTTGATCTGATAAAGGAAAAATTGTGAGCAAAGGTAAAGGACTAATTCTCAAGGCTTTAATGTTTTTTCACCACTTACCACTTGATTCATAGATTCAATGAATAAGTCAGGATGCTTAGGGACCTTTTTTCTCATTTAAGGGGAGATTTTCCCCTTATGGAGCCCCATCTGTTTCTTGTTTCAATATTTTTGTCTTGAATATCAGCTTGTTATAAAATGGCATCAGCTTTGCTTATTATATTGATGTTGATCAATAAAATCTAAAGGAGGCAATTATGGAAAAGAAGAAGATACTCCTAATAGATGACGATAAGGACTTTTTGATAGCAACCAAGTTAATATTGGAAAACGGTGGCTATGAGGTCTTTCTAGCAGAAGATGGAAAGAGCGGATTAGAAATGGCAAAGGCAGTATCTCCTGATCTAATAATTATAGATATGATGATGGAGACATGGAGTGAGGGATTTAATGTGGTCTCCAAGATTCGCACCACTGAGTCAGGAAAGAAGCTCCCTTTAATCATGCTAAGCGCTGTAGATCTACAAGGCCCTTACCATGCGTTTGAGCCACCTGATGAGATGCCTACGGTAGATATGGTATTGCACAAGCCCATTAAGGCAGAGGACCTCTTAAAATATGTGGCTCAACTCTTGAGTTAAGCTAATGTGATTAGCCATGAGTAAAGAGAGTATTCTTATAATAGATGATGAAGAAACCATTAGGGATGGTTGCAGGCAGGTATTACAAAAGTCGGGCTATAATGTACTTACAGCAGCAGATGGGACAGAAGGCATCAAGATAGCCAGAGAGGCCAAGCCTTTTTTGGCATTTATAGACCTCAAGATGCCAGGGATTTCAGGCACTGAAATAATGGATATACTCTCAAAGGATATTCCAGACATTGTTTTGATTGTTATAACAGGGTATGCCTCCATTGTCTCCGCAGTAGAGTCCATGAAAAAAGGGGCATATGATTATCTGCCAAAGCCATTTACCCCTGATCAACTAAGGGCAGTAGCGCAGCGTGGGCTGGAACATCGCGGGCTCAAGATAGAGGCCAGGGGATTAAAAGAGGAAAAGGAGCGTATGGAGAAAAATTTTATCACATTTGTAAGTCATGAAATGCGTTCTCCTTTGGTTGCTATTCAGCAATATATAGAGGCAATTCGGAATGTTATGGGCAGTGAAGTAAGTAAAGATATGTCTGAGATTCTCGAAAGATGCAGCAAACGTATTCAGAACGTGCAGGATCTGGTTGAACATTGGCTGGATGTAAGTCGTATTGAAGATGGCACATTCCTTAAAGATAAGAAGCCCATAGATCTTGGTAGCATTATTAATAAGAGTGTGGAAGAGCTAAGGTTTTTATGCGAAAGGAGAGGGCTTTCCATAGAAAACAATATTTCTAATAATCTTCCAAATATCGTGGGTGATAAGGAAAGCATATTAAGGGTTCTTATCAATATAATTGGTAATGCTACAAAATATACCCCCAGTGGTGGTAAGATATCAGTTGGTACTGAATATGATGATTATTATGTAAATGTGAATATCTCAGATACAGGTGCAGGCATCCCCCAGGAACATTTGCCTTTTATCTTTGAACCATTTTACAGGGTTAAAGGTAAACAAGAAAGGCATAAGGGCTCAGGTCTGGGCTTGACATTTTCTAAAAGGATCATGGATGCACATGGTGGGACAATAGAAGTATCATCGAGGGAAGGAAAAGGGACTACATTTACACTTAAATTTCCCAGATAAGGTTTATATGAAAATAGCTGGCAGCTTTCAGCGGTCAGCATTCAGCTTAAAGAGAAATATGAAATGATTTTAATCGCTTACGAGAGGAGGGATGGGTGACTCTTGAGCTGTCCTTCCATCGCGATTTGCTAATACATCCTTAGGCGTTGCTTAAAGGGGTATCGCTCCCTTCTGAGCCTGAAAGGCGAATAGGGAGCGCCCGTAAGCAAG
>JAGGYK010000130.1 GCA_021162585.1 Deltaproteobacteria bacterium | reverse complement strand
GTAATACATACAAAGATGAACGCAATAGTATAAAATATAGGAGAAGAAAAATATATATAGAGTTCCTTTCTATAAATACTACTCACTTTGGATTCCCTCCTCTTCTGTTACTAGCTCAAGGAATATATCTTCAAGGCTCATATCCTTACGAGTAATCTCTAGTAGCGGGATGCTCGCTTCTACAAGTTTCTTTGCAATAACCGGCCTTAAGTCTTTCCCTCTTGCAGTCTTTACAGTTATACTAGAGTTCGAACTGTTTGTAGATATAACACCATCCAAGGAATTTATTGTCCTTATGGCCTCTTCTGCATTATCTCCTACCTTTACCTCTATTCGAGAATAATCTTGAAGCCCCTCTGTTAGATTGGCGGTAGTATCTATAGCTACAATCTTACCCTTATTAATAATAGCAACTCGGCCGCACAGGGAGCTCACCTCTGGTAATATATGAGAAGAAAGTATTATGGTTCTGCTCCCGGAAAGGTCTCCTATAAGCTGTCTAATCTCATAGATCTGTATGGGGTCCAGGCCTAGAGTGGGTTCGTCTAATATAAGTACCGGCGGAGAATTAACCAAGGCCTGTGCCAAACCAACCCTTTGCTGAAAGCCCTTGGAAAGCTTGCCTATAATCCTATGCCTTACCGAATCCAGGCCACATTCTAAGATGACGTCATCTACCTTGCGATCAATCTGCCTTTTCTTAACCCCTTTTGCTTTTGCAACAAACTTAAGAAAACTATTCACACGCATCTCTGGGTATAAAGGATTGTTTTCTGGGAGATATCCAATGAGTCTTTTTACCTGAATCGCATCAGAGACAGTATCATACCCTGCTACCTTAACAGAACCTGATGTAGGGGGCATAAAGGATGTAATAATCTTCATTGTCGTGGTTTTACCTGCACCATTGGGGCCAAGGAAACCAAGTACCTCTCCCCGTTTAACATCAAAAGAAATATCCTGGATTGCAGGTAGCGTCCCATAAACCTTTGTCAGTCTATCTATTGTTATCATTATCTCTCCTTAAATGCCTTTTTAAAGATTTGGCTGGAATCTTCCCAACCATAAGATAGACAAAAAGTCAATCTTGATATATAGGTATATAATCAAGATTTATTATATATTATAAAGGAGGATACAATGATCGATGCTATAATTATTGGGGCAGGTTACGGGGGTATGAGTGTAGCAGCACTCCTGGCACACTCCGGAAGACGAGTGCTCGTAATCGAGGCATCCAACCTTATAGGAGGCAGGGCGAGCACATTCACAGATGAAGATGGCTATACATGGGAATATGGGGCACACTCTCATAGGCTTGCTGGTAAAGGGATTGCCAACCAGGTAATGAATAGACTTGGAGAAGACATAAAATTTACACCTGAATCAAAAGATGCCAAGCTTATTTTTAAGTCAAGTCTATGGGATAGGCCAGAAGGTCCGTTAGGCTTTCTCACTACGAAGATCCTTAGTTTTTCCAGTAGAATAACCCTTTTGAGGTTCTTGCTAAAGATAAAAGGCGCAAATCCTTATGATTGGTATGATAAGACCCTTTTAGAATTTTACCGCTCGTGGTTTCATAATAAAGAAGTTGAGGCATTTTTACCACTTTTTGGTATGACCATTATGTGTCCTGACCCTTCTAAAGTGAGCGCTGGAGAAGTGATTGACTTCCTTCAAAGGGTTTTGGCTGCAGGCGTTGGAGTTGGAGAACCTGTTGGCGGATCCAAGCAGATATTTTCAAAATTGAGCTCTCATATAGAAAAGAATGGAGAGATACACTTGAGCGAAAAAGTAACAGATATTATAATAGGAAACTACCAGGTCAAAGGGGTTATTACAGACAAAGGAAAATATGAATCCAGCAAAATAATCTTTGCTGCAAGGCTTCCCTTACTATTTGATGTCGTAAAAGAAGAGATGTTTGACAAGGGATTTGCAACTTATTGTAAGGGTATAGAGAACAGCTCAGGTCTGTCCATAGATTTTATAACTGACGAGCCTGTCTCTACAATTAAAGGGGGAATACTGGGGGTAGACATACCCACATGGGTTAAGTTCCAGTCGAATAGTGATCCGTCTTTCACGCCCCCTGGAAAGCATTTATCCACCTGGGGAATAATGTTGCCATGGGGATTTGATGGAGACCCTGAAGAGGTGGATAAGGCCGAACAAAGACTAAAAGCTACAATATCAAGCCTGTTTCCTGAGTTTTTACCTAAAATAAAAAAAGAAAGGAAGTTAGTAGTACATGTAATGAACGGCACTGTGCTTACACCTAGACAGTCAAAACCTAATAGACCTGACGTGGTATGCAAAGACATCAAGGGGCTTTATTTTGTAGGCGATACTGTAAGAGGGGATGGTTGTTCAGGAGATATAAGCTTTTCATCTGCAATGAAGGTAGCAGACCATATTTGCAAATGATTATAATCTAAACAACTTAACTTGCTCCCTTGGTTGCGCTCTTTTAAAGATTACTATAATATCATTATGCAAAAATATCTGGAGATACTATGGAAAATAATGGGCTTGGTCACAATATAAAAAATATAGGGATAATAAGTACCAGGATTGCAGGTACAGATGGTGTATCGCTAGAGATAGAAAAATGGGTTCATTGTCTTGAGAGGAATGGTTTTGAGTGTTTTTATATGGCAGGAGAGACAGATAGGCCAAGTGAAAAATCATTTGTAGTAGAAGAACTTCACTTTAACCATCCGGAGATAAAACAGGTCAATAATGAGGTATTTGGAAAGGTTATAAGGCCTCCCCTTATAGCAGAGTTGATTCATCGATTGCGACCCCATATAAAGGCTAAGATTAAAGAGTTCATAAACCTCTATGATATAGACCTCATTATACCAGAAAATATACTAGCTATACCTATGAACATACCTCTTGGCATGGCCATAACAGAATTCATTGCAGAAACAGGTATACCTACGATAGCACACCACCATGACTTCTCGTGGGAAAGGAAACGATTTTTAGTCAACTCTGTTCAAGATTACTTGCTCATGGCGTTTCCCCCTGATCTACCATCCATCAGGCATGTGGTTATAAACTCCCAAGGCTCTATACAATTGAGCCATAGGAGAGGAATTAGTAATACCATTATCCCAAATGTATACGACTTTGCAAATCCACCTCCTGAACCTGACGGATATGCAAGAAAGCTAAGACGTGTTGCATGCCTTGAAGAAGATGATATCTTTATATTACAACCAACACGGATTGTAGCAAGAAAGGGTATTGAAAAGGCTATAGAGATAGTGGCGAGCCTTGGGCTAAAAAATCCTACCCTGGTTTTATCTCATGCAGCTGGAGATGAAGGGGATGAATATGTATCAAAGATAATTCAATACGCAGCAAAAAATAAAGTGAGGCTAGTAGACATCGAGCCTATAGTAAATATGAGTAGAGGGGTCAATGAGGCAGGACAAAGATTATATACTATGGCCGATGTTTACCAATGTGCAGACTTCATTACATACCCCTCCTCTTTCGAAGGTTTTGGTAATGCATTTTTGGAAGCTATTTATTATAGGAAGACTATAGTAGTGAACAGATATTCTATATACGTAACTGATATAGAGCCAAAAGGATTTAATGTCATTGTTATGGACGAGGTCGTCACGAGAGAGGTTATAAATGAACTCCATGATATACTTAAGAATAAAGAAAAAAGGGATAGAATAACCCAGTTCAATTATGGGTTGGGGAAGAGATATTTTTCTTATGAAGTAGCAGAACAGAAGATCCTTTCCCTCATAAATACATTTAAGGAATAATCTTTTTAGGTAGCACTATGAATATAGCTATATGTCACTACTCTTGTCCCCCTGTTGTGGGGGGAGTAGAAATTATTGTTGGGCAACAGGCCAATCTCCTTAAAAGAGACCATCATAATGTAAAGGTGTTAGCAGGTAAAGGCGGGCAGTTTTCTCCATATATCGAGACAGAGATAAACCCAATGCTGAGTTCCACCAATATTCATATAAATGAGTTGCATGAGCAGTTGAAAAGAACAGGTGACCTAGAGATTATAGAACCAGATATACGAAAAATGGTGGAGTTTTTGGATTCTTCATTAAGGCTATCAGATATACTCATAGCCCACAATATCCTTACCATGCCCTATAATCTACCTCTTACATATGCCATTCATCGATTCGCAGCGAAAGGAAATATAAAGGTCATAAGCTGGAACCATGATTCCCCATACTTTTATGAAGATTACCCGGATTATATAAACCAGGGGCCATGGCTTATTCTTAAGGAAAAAAATCCCAATATCTGTTATGTGTGCATATCAGAATCTAGAAAATCATACTTTGGAAGATTGTATGGATCAAATCATGACCTAGATGTAATCCCCAATGGTATATTCCCTTCGGATTTTTTCCAACTTGGGCCCACCACAATAAGATTAATAAACGATGAAGGATTGTTCGATGCAGATTTAATCATAATCCAACCTTCTAGGCTACATCCAAGAAAAAACATAGAACTGTCTATAAAGGTTATAAAGGCTATAAAGGAAAAGGGTATTAATGCAGTCCTTCTTCTTACTGGGGCACATGACCCACATGAGAGATCTTTCATCGAGTATTACAGCAAATTGAAAAATCTTTCAACCCAGGAAAGGGTGGCTGATAATATAATTTTCATAACTGAGTATATATCAAAAAATCAGCACCATCTATCGGTAGATAGAAATATACTTAAAGACCTTTACCTTATATCAGACATCCTGTTTATGCCTAGCACTCAAGAAGGGTTTGGTATTCCACTTCTAGAGGCAGGCATATTGAAACTCCCTATTGTATGTTCTAATATCCCGCCATTTAGAGAAATCTGCAATGGGGACGCCTGTATATTTGACCTGAAAGATACACCTGAAGAGATTGCTGATAAGGTCATAGACCTTAGTAAGTCCCATGTGTTAAGTATGTATAAGAAAGCTATACGGGAGTATAATTGGGATTTAATATACCAAAAAAGATTTTTGCCCTTGCTGAAAACCCTGACTATGTCAGTTAAAAATTCCAGATAAACATTAAGCCACAGTGAAATGGATAAATCGTTTCACGTGGAAAGTAGAAGGACTAGGGAGTAATCAGAACAATCAATTATAGTTTTTTTGCTCCATTGGGCATATTCCTTACTCCCTGCTATTTTTAACATCTATATGGATATCATCACATATCAGTTGTTGAGTGTGGCCTGATACCTTTATAAGGAGATATCCTTCCATGCTTAAGCCTATGACCTTACATCGCCTGCCGTCTTCTGTACGGGCCATAACACCTATTATATGAGAGTGTCTTAAAAATGCCTCTCTGATAGGGCTAAAGCCATCTTTCCAATAAATAGAAAGCCATTTATCTAGGCTGACTACAATCTTGTTTAGTATATGTGGTATATTAAATGGATGCATGGAGGCCTCTTTTAGTGATATAGCCTTTTCAGATATATCCTCAGGCCAATGATCCTGATTTATATTCACACCTATCCCCAATGCCGTGATTCCTCCTTTTGCCTCACATAAAATTCCACAGACCTTTTTGCCTCCTATGAGTATATCGTTTGGCCACTTGATTATTACATCTTTGCGCCCAGTAAGACTTGTTATTACCTCATGGAGGGCCACACCTATAATGATAGGATATCTCGAATCAGGGCAAGAAACAGTCAGGGTCATGTAAAGATTTTTACCCCTAGGAGAATACCATGCCCTACCCCTGCGACCTCTGCCAGATGTCTGTGCTTTAGCTACCACCAGTAAACCGACTTTGCCTGTATCAAGGGCATACCTGTTTGTGGAATCTACAACCTCAAGCTCAATAAATTCCTTGACTATGGCTATATCAGGAAGGGTCATTTCCTTCCAGCACGGCCTTTGCCTGTAGGAGTTTGGATAACCTGAATTCAAGCTCATCTTTGATAGATTTTTGCTTTTCAATTACATCTTTTTTTGCCTTCTCCAGGAAGTTTTTATTAGAGAGCTTCTTTTCTTTGGCTCCTAGTTCGGTCTTCACTTTATTGATTTGCTTATCCAGTCGTTCAATCTCTTTGTCGATATCAATTACCTCTTCCAGAGGAACATATATCTCTATATCCTTTGTCACGGCAAGGGCACTCTTTTTTGGCCTAGGTGCGTCTTTGGAAATAAAACTTATCTCATCTATTCTTGCAAGATCCCTTATGTATGAACTGCTTTTTTCCAATAAGAGCTTATCCTTGTTGGATAAAGCCCTTATAATAACCTTCAGCCATACAGATGGTGGTATATTCGTCTCCCCTCTTATATTCCTTATATTTGAGCTCACATCTATAATAGTATCCATCTGGCCTACCTCTTCTGAGAATACCATCTTAGGGTTCCTTTTGGGGTAAGAAGTAATGGTTATGGATTCAGATTTTGAACCTGGCAAGTCTTGCCATATCTCTTCTGTGACAAATGGGATGAGTGGATGAAGGAGCTCCAAAAGGGTCTTCAATACAAAATATAAAACCCACTTTGTTGATGTGACCTGCCTTCCTGCAAGCATGGATTTTGAGACTTCTATATACCAGTCACAAAACCTGTGCCAGGTAAAGTGGTACAATGCCTGAGCTGTATCATTGAACCTGTAATCGTGTAAAGCATCCCTTGTATATCCTATGAGATCATTGAGCCCTGAGAGTATCCATTTGTCTGCAAGACCAATGTCCAGTGTGTCAAAAGAGATATCATCTGGGTCTAACCCCTCTATGTTACTAAGGACAAATCGGGAGGCATTCCAGATCTTATTTATAAAGAACCTGTACCCCTGGATACGTTTGTCACTAAGCTTTATATCTCTTCCTATAGCAGCAAAAGAGGTAAGTGCAAATCGAAAGGCATCTGCCCCATATCTGTCCATCTCTTTTAGAGGATCCACAATATTGCCCTTTGATTTACTCATCTTCTGACCTGCTTCATCACGTACCAGGGCATGTAGATATACATCTCTAAATGGAATATCCCCCATACACTTCAAGCCCATCATCATCATCCTGGCTACCCAGAAAAACAAGATATCGAAACCAGTTATAAGCACATCTGTTGGATAAAATTTTCTTAACAGTAGCGTATCATCAGGCCAGCCCATGGTTGAAAAAGGCCACAGTGCAGATGAAAACCAGGTGTCCAGCACATCTGAGTCCTGATAAATATCGCTTGAGCCACAAGAACTACACCTTGTAGGGTCTTCTTCGCTAACAGTTACCTCCCCACACTTATTGCAAAACCATGCCGGTATTCTGTGTCCCCACCATATCTGGCGGGAGATGCACCAATCTTTTATATTATACATCCACTCAAAATATACCTTTTCCCACTGCGTAGGGAATATCTTTGTATTGCCGACTTTAATTGCCTCTATGGCCTTTTCTGCAAGTGGTTTTGCCTTCACAAACCACTGCTTGGATAGATGCGGTTCTATCACGCTTTTACACCGGTAGCATTTCCCCACAGGCACCTTGTAGGGGATCTTTTTAATCAAATATCCCTTCTCATCAAGGTCTTCCTCTAATCTTTTCCTGCATTCAAATCTATCAAGCCCTTCATATTTTCCAGCATTCTCATTCATTGAACCAGAATCACCTATGACTGTGATTACATCGAGGGTATGCTTAAGGCCCAGTTCAAAGTCATTGAGATCATGCGCAGGTGTAATCTTTACAGCACCTGTTCCAAACTCAGGAGATACCATTGAATCAGCTATTACAGGAATTTTTCTGTCCATGATAGGAAGTATAACCTCTTTACCAACTACAGAGGCATATCTCTCGTCAGATGGATGTACAGCCACCGCGGTATCCCCCAGCATAGTCTCTGGCCTGGTAGTTGCAACCACAATCTCGCCAGATCCATCTTCAAAAGGATATCTTATATACCAGAGAAACCCATCCTCTTCCTCATGTTCTACCTCTAAATCTGACAGGGCACTGTGACACCTGGGGCACCAATTCACTATATAATTACTTCGATATATAATCTCATCATTATAGAGGCCAACAAAGACCTTCCTAACTGCCCTCGACAACCCATCATCCATGGTAAACCTTAGCCTCTCCCAGTCACATGATGCCCCCAGGCGTTTCAACTGGCTTATAATAAGTCCACCATGCTTTTGACGCCACTTCCATACCTCATCTATAAAGGCTTCCCTTCCAATGTCATCCCTGAATATGCCCTTTTGGGCCAGATATTTTTCAACCACATTCTGCGTGGCAATCCCAGCATGATCAGTACCTGGCATCCAAAGCGTATTAAATCCATCCATACGCTTATAACGTATCATTATGTCTTGTAGGGTGTTATTCAGGGCATGTCCCATGTGTAGGGCACCAGTAATATTGGGCGGGGGGATAACTATACTATAACACTTTTTATTGTTATCATCTTCCTGTGCGTGAAAGAATCCCTTTTCCAGCCAAAAGTCATACCACTTCTGTTCTATTTCCTTTGGATCATATTCCTTCTCTAGCATTCGCTTCCTCTGTAAATTATTTTAGTTTTATAAAACTCCTTTATAAATTAGCTGTCCCTAATACTATTAGCATATATCATTTACTACAATCAAATTGTTCGAGAAATTTGCGTTGTCGTATTTTTCAGATAACGGTTAAGGGGTTTAGTAGGCAGGTAATGGGGGAGGATGTCTTAGTTGAAGAGAAAAACCGATATAACACCGACTTCCACAGAGGTTTAACCGTCAATAGTTGTTTGAAGAAGAATAGGGGACACCCACGGTTCGAGAAAATCACAAATTGATTGTTTCAGAGATTCATTCATAACCGATTCCTCTTTTTCCGGCAGGTAATGGAATAGGAATAGGGGACACCCTATAGTAAGCAAG
>JAGGYK010000131.1 GCA_021162585.1 Deltaproteobacteria bacterium | reverse complement strand
CGTGGATCGCTCATGCGCGTTTATATGAAAAAGCTGTTATATAGTTTTGTTGGTTTTATTGGGTTAAATGAAGTGAATAGTGAATAGTAAATAGTGTTATTTTTCATTTAGTATTTATAATTATGTTAAAATGGTATATTTTTAGAAGGGATATCATGCATGAAGTGGGTTAAGATCTTTATCTCGATATTTATCTTCATATGCCTTTTAGGGGGCATATGCCTTTATTGGTTTGTCTTAAGAGGGCTTCCTTCTGTAAATGATTTAACAAGGTTAGAGCCTACTGAATTAAGCAAGGTCATAGGGGCAGATGGGACTACGATTGCATATTTTCCTCCTGATGGAAGGATTATTGTTGATGACAAAAAGATACCAGATACATTAAAGCGTGCCTTTATTGCTGCTGAAGATGCTACATTTTATGAGCATGCTGGTCTGGACACAAAGAGGATTTTTAGTGCCCTTATAAAAGATATAAGGGCTGCCTCTTATGTACAGGGTGCATCTACTATCACTCAACAGGTAGTACGTTCCTATCTCTTAACCCGTAAAAAGACTATTGCCCGAAAGCTGAAAGAGGCCATCCTTTCCTTAAGGATCGAGAAAAAACTTACAAAAGATCAAATCTTGAATCTGTATTTGAATCGGATATACTTGGGCAGTGGCGCATATGGTGTGGATGCAGCTGCACTTCGCTATTTTGACAAACATTGTTGGGAGCTGGATTTGTCAGAAATATCCCTTATAGCAGGACTTGCCCCTGCGCCTTCAAGATATTCTCCATTAAACAACTTTAATGCAGCTAAAAGACGTCAATGGTATGTACTTTCCCGTATGGTCCAGGAAGGATATATCTCTGATTTAGAGGCAGCAGATGCATATCAGTCTCCTTTAAAGATAACCGGTAGGCCTGTGATGCTATTTACTAAATATCCCTATGCTACTGATTATATAAGGAGTAAAATTATAGACATGTATGGTGAGGATGTGTTTTCAAAAGGGATTACTATAAATACTACAATTGTGCCCTCATTACAGGACGTAGCTCGCCAAGCAATAAAAAAAGGGGTTATCCTCTTAGAGATGAGGCAGGGTAATTATCGAGGACCTCTAAGAGGTAGTACTGATATGCAAAAGTCTAGGTTGTTTTCCTTTCAGGCAAACCAGCTTGCATGGCAAGGATTTGAGCCTTATAATCTCTATTGGGCAGAGATAATTGAGGTCTCACCCCTTGTTGTCAATATGAATGGGAGACATATTAAATTAGGGCCTGATAGCTACGCATGGATAAAACCAAAAGGCTCTTGGAGCACTGAAGAGGTGTTTAGGCCCGGTGATTTAGTACAATTATGTTATACACCAAATGGATTTGTGATCTCCCAGGAACCATTAGTACAGGCAGCTCTTATTGCCTTTGATATCGAGCATTCTGGGGTTATAGCTATGATAGGTGGAGTGGATTTCACTAAAAGTCAATTTAATAGGGCCTCATATGCCTATAGACAAAGCGGTTCAGCCATAAAGCCCTTTATCTATTCAGCAGCTATTGATAAAGGCCTTACTCCTGCATCTATCATCGTTGATACCCCGATTACATATGAGTCTGATGAAGATAAAGAAAAGTGGAGGCCAAAGAATTATGAGGATAAGTTTTATGGTCCTACAAGCTTGAGGACTGGGCTTGTACTGTCTAGGAATGTAGTTACTGTAAAGATTTTAAGGATGATCGGCCTTGGTTATGCGATTGATTATTTAAAGAAATTTGATATATCTTCTACATTCCCCCGTGATCTTTCTTTAGCCCTAGGTTCAGCCAGCACCACCCTTTTCAATCTTTCAAAGGCATATGCTTGTTTTGCTACCTATGGTTTTAAGTTTGAGCCTCACATTATTGAATCCATAATTCAAAGAAAAACCGGTCCTATCTTTGTAGCCAGGACAGTGTTGTATCAGGAGGAGATAAGCGATGTACCTGCTTCAAATACCAAGGAGGCTAAAAGGAGTATATCTGAACAGACCTCATATATCATCACAAATATATTATCTGATGTAATAAAAAGAGGCACAGGTTGGAGGGCAAGGATTTTGGGCAGACCTGTTGCGGGTAAGACCGGCACCAGTGATGATAACAGAGATGCATGGTTTATAGGTTATACCCCGGGTTTCCTTTGTGGTGTATGGGTAGGCTATGACGATATGCTACCACTTGGTGAAGGTGAGACAGGTAGTAGGGCTGCGTGCCCTATATTTGTAGACTTTATGAAGTCATTATTAAAAAATAAGCCTGTAAAAGATTTTAGAGTGCCAGAGGGGATAGTTTTTGCGCGGGTAGATGCCAAGACAGGCAGGCTTGCCACATCATTTGCTAAAGAGGTGAGGTTCGAGTGTTTTAAACAAGGAATGTTGCCGCCAAAAAGTGAGCCTTCCTCTGAAGGGCTTTTGTTAAAGGAGGTCTATTAGATGATAAAAAGATTTATAATCGGAGGCTTTTTGATATTTTTATGGTTGGTCATGCCAGTGCATGCAAAGGAGATAACACTGGTAAAACACGCATCCAGAGTACAAAATTTAGATCATGTGGGATACACTGTTAAAGAAGGCGATACCCTGTGGAAGATCTTTATGGATGTCTTTGATGCAGGAAGTCAGGATTTGCCCTATCTTTATAAGCGATTTAGAGAGCTGAATCCTCATATAAATGACCTTAATCACATTATAACAGGACAGAAACTCGTGGTACCATTTACCCACAAACATCTCCTAAAAAAAGGTCATGAAATAAAGGCAACCAGCCATGATTTTTATGTGATAAAAAAAGGTCAGCATCTGGCCATGATCCTCAGGGAAGTGTATGGGTTGCCAGATGATCTCATATTTCATAAATACCTCAAGCTTATCAAGGAATCAAATCCAGACATAGAAGATCTCGACTGGGTATATCCAGGACAAAAGGTAAAGATACCCAGACCTGAAGGCTATGCGCCTACCACTGCTCATAAGGTAGTGAAACCAAAAAAAGTCTTACCTACCAGGGAAAAAATCCCTAAGCACATAGACATAGAAAAGGTAAACATAGATAAGGTTATAAGGAATACAATGCTACCAGCCTTTACAGAAATGGGGGGAAAGGAAAAGAGTGAGGGCATGTACTTTATGCCTCTACCAGGTGGAGCAAATGTTTCGATCAATACCTTTGAAGTTCCTGTTGTTGAGCTTGATACAGGTAGACGTATTATCTTGGATATAAATGGTAAAATATCGCCTGAGGTAAAGGATCTCATTGAGCAGACATTTTCTGATTGCAAGGTAATAACAGCTAAAGGAGGCGATCTAGAAGAGATTATGGATAAGGTACTTAGTGTATCCGGATATTTTTCCATAAATAAGGAAGGGAGTCCTCTACTTGTAGGGGAAGAGGAAAAGGTCAGATTTTCCGGGAAATGGATTGTGTATAAGGATTTTTCCAGGCGTAATGTGTTTGTAATAAACATCCTGAAAGAGGATGAGAAGAAGACCCCAGGGCTAATAAAAAAGTATGCCTCTCGCTTTGGTATAGACCTAATAGAAATAGGGGGTAAGGATGTAGATCTTCAAGAGATAGGTGGTGATTACATAAAGGACTTGGGCCATTCATATAAGGCCCTTTTTGATCACCTTGGGATTGTATATGAGACAGATAAGGAGATTAAACTTATCACCTCAGATGTAGTTAATATAGTCTACAACGCCCCTATTGTGGTAGGAAACGTAATATTGAGCGATACTACCCCTAATAAATCTATAATTGACTTTATAGAGAAAAGCCATATGCGATTTATTAATACTAAAAAGACTTCTCTAAAAGGTGTCCTAGATGGGGTCTATGTGGATGCAATGGGCCCACCTGTAAAGATTATGATCTCAGGGAAAAGGACAGGTTTAGAATTGCCTGGCATAAGGGTTGGTAATAATATAATATTGGAAAAGGCAATAGATGCTGACCTATGTCGTTACCTGGCCGAGACAGGTCTAGATGTGTTTGTGTGGTAATAGGCGTAGATTTTCGGGTGTAAAGAAAACCAGGATTTCAAAAGTATTCAACATGGATTTTCATTCTGATATTTAAAGTATCCTTTCCATTGTCCCCATTCTTGCTTAGGGAGCTATCGCGCATCATTTTATTAACATATTCAGTTAATTAGCGAAAAGGGCTTTGCGTGTAGAGGTACCATGTAT
>JAGGYK010000020.1 GCA_021162585.1 Deltaproteobacteria bacterium | reverse complement strand
TAGAATGCGTTACAATGATTTCAGAAGACAAGGGTTATTCGTCGGGTCTGGAGTGGTGGAAGCAGGCTGCCGTACAGTGATCGGGCAACGACTTAAGCAGTCTGGTATGCACTGGACAGCCTGGGGGCAAATAATATTATTGCCTTACGTTGTTGTATCCTCAGTAATCGTTGGGAAAATTTCTGGGAGTATCGATCTGTGCCTAATATATGTTACCATAAATTTGTCGCACACCCTTTTGCATCTGTGTTGTTCCTAAAGCGAAAAAATGGCGCTTGACAGTGGGTTGTCCTAGTGATAAAAAATGCTTTATCTTTAATAAGATAGAATAAGGGCAACAATGAATGCATGAACTTCCCATAACAGAGAGCATCCTTAATATTGTCTTGAAGCATGCAGAGGCAAACAATGTTAATAAGGTGATAAGCATCAGCCTTAAGATAGGGGAACTAAGTGACCTGGTAAATGAATGGGTTCAGCGCTATTTTGATTACTTGAGCAAAGACACAATAGCAGAAGGAGCAAAGCTTAAGATAGAAAGGACGCCTGTGGTTATTCAATGTGATAAGTGCGGGCTTTCTTTTCAGGTTAATATAAGAGAAAGCAAAACCATAAGATGCCCTGATTGTGGAGGAAAAGAAGTTACGCTTGTTTCAGGACGAGAGTTTTATATTAATAGTATAGATGTTATCTGATGGGAGAGATAAAGCTCATAGAAATAAAAGAAGAGATACTTTCTGATAACAAGAGCCTTGCAGAGGATGTGAGAAAGACATTATATAAAAACAAGGTCTTTATGTTGAATCTCATGGCTTCTCCTGGGGGAGGAAAGACGAGTTTGATATTGCATACTATCCGTGAACTCAAGGGGGAGTTAAGGATTGGAGTGATCGAGGGTGACATAGACTCCATGGCGGATTCAGAAAAGGTGATAAAAGAGGGTATTCCTGCTGTTCAGCTAAGGACTGGTGGGTTTTGTCATCTGGATGCCATGATGATAGATAAGGCATTGAATGAAATGGATCTAAAAACCCTTGATCTTATCATTATAGAAAATGTAGGCAATCTTGTATGTCCTGCAGAGTTTGATACAGGTGCAATCAAGAATGCCATGATTTTAAGTGTGCCGGAAGGAGATGACAAACCCCTCAAATATCCTCTCATGTTTACAATATGTGATGTATTGGTAGCGAATAAGATAGACCTCCTCGATTATACAGACTTTGATATGTGTGCAATGAAAGAAAGGGTCCGTAGACTTAACCCTGAGATGAAGATCCTTGAGGCTTCATGCAAGACTGGAGATGGGATTGATGTCTGGGCCCGGTGGCTTAAAGAAGAGATAGATGCCTTTAGTCGCTAGGCATCCGTTCATGTCTAGAGATAAATCTGGATGAAAACACCTTCAGGATGGGGACCCTCTTTTAAGTAACTGCCCTTGTAACGTCTTGGTTTTACTTAAAATATCATATGATGCAGCTGCTTTCCGATACAACCCAGGACTCCTAATGGCCCGGGGTTGCTCCTTATGTGCCGGGAGAACGGTCATCCCTGAAAGCTGACCCCTGATCCCTGTTTTCATAGAAGCTAGCCTTTTTTGGAGCGAATCTTTATTATAATCCATAGCACAAGGACAATGCTCCAAAAGATAAGGGTGCCAATAGGTGCATCATGTCTAAATTCTAACATTGTTCCCCCAACACAATATTATCTATTAATCTGGTAGAACCTATCCTTACGGCCAGAGCAACAATGGCCTTATCTTCTATAGTGTTCACAGGAGAGAGCCTCTCTGGATCTACTATCTCTACATAGTCTATATCACAGCCTTTTTCAGAGGATATCATCTGTATAACAGATTCCTTTATCTTGGATGCATCCCGCAGGCCCGCCTTAAATAAGTTTTTTACATGCTGTAGTGATTTATTAAGTATGAGAGCCTTTTCCCTTTCATCAAGACTTAAATATACATTTCTGGAACTCATGGCCAGTCCATCTGATTCCCTGACTGTGGGATGGCCCACAATTTTTACATTCATGTTTAGATCCTTTACCATCTGTTTTATCACAGTCAGTTGTTGAAAATCCTTTTTTCCAAAAACAGCTACATCCGGTTCTATTATATTAAACAGCTTTACAACTATTGTGGCTACACCTCTGAAATGATGAGGCCTTGATACACCGCATAATCTATTTGTTAGATTCTCCACAGTTACATACGTAGTATAATCCTCAGGATACATCTCCTTCGCGCTTGGGGCAAATATGCATTCTACGCCTGCAGAGCTAGCTAGATTTTTATCCCTTTCCATATCTCTAGGATACTTATCCAGGTCCTCACCTGCTTCAAACTGGGTAGGATTAACAAATATACTTATAATCAAGTGATCAGATATCTTTTTCGCCATACGCATCAACATTAGATGCCCTTCATGGAAATAACCCATGGTAGGGACAAAGCCAATGATTTTGCCTTTGGATTTGATATCCAAGGCATATGCCTTCATTGTTGCTATGTCTTCTATTACTACCATAGGAATAGCCCCCTACTCTTTGAAGGAAAACGACTCATCAGGAAATATACCAGAGCGTACTTCACTTGAATATGTATCAAGGGCGTCTTTTATGACATCAAAGAGGGTTGCATATCTTTTGACAAACCTGGGCCTAAACTCTTTAAACATGCCCAAGAGGTCCTGAACAACCAGAACCTGTCCATCGCAATGTGAACCAGCACCTATGCCTATAGTGGGTATCTTTAACGCAGCTGTTATCTCTTTGGCTACATTTACGGGCACACATTCTAGCACTAGAGAGAATACCCCTGCATCCTGGAGGGCAAGGGCATTTTCTAGAAGGGCCTTTGCTGCCTCTTCGCCTCTACCTTGCACCTTATGGCCGCCAAAGGCATGGATAGACTGTGGTGTAAGACCAAGATGGCCCATTACAGGGATATCTGCTGCAACAATGGCCTTTACCTGATCCAACACCCTTTTGCCTCCCTCTAGCTTTACTGCTTGGGCCTGGCCCTCCTGAAGAAACCTTCCTGCATTTGCTATGGCTTGTTCCTTGTTTATTTGGTAGGACATAAAGGGCATATCCCCTACCACAAGGGCGCCAGGTCTGGCCTTTGTCACACACTTGGTGTGATATATCATCTGATCCATGGTAACACCTAAGGTGGTCTCCCCACCTGCCATTACCACGCCAGCAGAATCACCCACCAGTATGATGTCAATATCAGAAGCATCAATGATGCGGGTCATGGTAAAATCATAGGATGTCACCATTACTATCTGCTCTTTACCCTTTTTGCTCATGATATCATGAACAGTTATAGGCTTTTTCATGCAAAGTCCTCCTTTACGCAACATAATATTTGGTAGCAGATCTATCAAGTGAAAAATTATGAATATACACCAAATATGGGTACAATGCGTGCGCACAAACCATATGCATACCCTTAAAAATCTACAACCAGCACTTGACTTTGCTTGCCTATATAGTTATCTTTTTATTTTTTATTAACGTGGAGGCACAGTATGAAACGAAGCCCTATAACACAGGATGGATATAATGCCCTTAAAACAGAACTTGATTATTTAAAGAAGAATGAGAGACCTAAAATAATCGCGGATATTGAGGAGGCTAGGGGGCATGGAGATCTCACGGAAAACGCTGAATACATATATGCAAAAGAGCGCCAGTCATTTATTGAGACCAGAATCCAAGAATTAGAGACAAGGTTGGCTTCTTCGAATATTATCGACACAAGTAATATCCCTGATGATCGAGTAGTCTTTGGTTCAAAGGTCTTACTTTGCAATGTTGATACAGGCGAAGAGGTGACATACCAAATAGTAGGGACAGATGAGTCTGATATAAGCCAGGGCAAGCTATCCATAGGGTCTCCTATTGCAAAGGCTTTGATCGGTAAAAGGTTGGATGATGTGGTTGTGGTTGATGCACCAAATGGCAAGAGGGAATACGAGATTTTAGAAATCCTCCGGAAATAGGCCAAAATTTGAGGGAAAAGGGCAGCGTCCTCAAAGGTAACTGATTGAACTCAACTTGGCATTAGGGGTTTTCAGGACACTATATAGTTCAGCAAGGTTTATATGAAAATAGAGGTCAGGGATCAGGGGCCGGGGGTCAGTTTGAGACGGGGGAGACAGCGGACTAGGATGTTGTTTTGTTTTCATACTTCGTTGTGAGCGCAAAGCGCTCATGCGCGTTTATATAACGCTGAGTATGTCTGGACCATTACTGGTAATAGCTATTGTGTTTTCAAAGTGTGCTGAGTATTTGCCGTCTTCTGTTACAACAGTCCAGCCATTTCCTAGGAGTTTGACCTTCCACGAGCCGGCATTAACCATGGGCTCTATGGCAAATGTCATGCCTTCTTTTAGAACAGGGCCTGTCCCCTTTTTACCAAAATTGGGAATTTGGGGCTCTTCGTGCAGGTTTTTGCCTATACCATGACCCACAAAGTCTCTAACCACACTAAAACCAGCAGATTCCACAACATCCTGCACAGCTGCTGATATGTCATAAAGGCGATTTCCTGGCTTGGCCTGCTTAATCCCAGCAGCAAGGGCCTTTTTTGTTGTCTCAATAAGACGCCTTGCCTCCTTTGTTATATTACCTACAGGAAAGGTCCTGGCAGCATCGCCATGAAACCCATTTTTTATGGTCCCTACATCTATCCCTATAAGATCACCCTCTTTTAGTTTTCTCTGTCCAGGGATGCCATGGACAACCTCTTCATTAATAGACACACACAGAACAGCAGGGAATCCCTTATACCCTTTAAACGCTGGAATTGCATTGTGAGCCCTTATAAAAAGTTCTGCTTCGGAATCGAGCTCTGTGGTAGTAATTCCTGGTTTTATGAAGGTTTTTATATGTTCAAACAATCTTGCTATAATTTGATTAGCCTCTCGCATCTTTTCAATCTCATCTTGACTTTTTAGAATGATCATAATTATAAGACCTTTTTAAGAGGATATTCTATAATACCTCTGGCACCTATCTTTAGGAGTTTGGGTATAAGATCTCTGGATTGTTTTTCCTCTGTTATAGTTTCCACAGAATACCATTCAGAGTTATGTAGTGAGGCCACGGTAGGGGATGTCATGGCAGGCAATATCTTGATTATGTCTTCTAGCTTATCCTTTGGTACATTCATCTTAAGCCCTGTCATATCCTCTGCTTGAAGGGCAGATTTAAGCATTAAGGCTATCTGTTCAATCTTTGCCCGTTTTTTCCTGTCTTTCCATGAGTCATTGTTTGCAATAAGCTTGGTATTAGTTACAAGCAGCTCATGGATTATCTCCAGGTTATGAGCCTTAATGGTAGAGCCGGTCTCTGTTATCTCTACTATTGCATCAACAAGCCCATCAGCCACTTTGACTTCTGTAGCACCCCAGGAAAATTCCACATCCACATTGATGCCCAACTTACTAAAATACTTTTTTGTGAAGATTACAAGCTCAGTGGCTATCTTTTTGCCTTCAAGGTCTTCTATCCTTTTTATTCCAGAGCCTTGAGCTACGGCTAATACCCATCTGGCAGGGCTGGAAGTAGATTTCGAATAGATAAGGTCTGCAACATCTTTCACCTTTGACTCATTTTCCAGTATCCAGTCCTTACCTGTAAGCCCAATATCAAATATCCCTGACTCTACATATCTTGATATCTCTTGTGCTCTAACCAATGCGCATTCAATATCCTCATCGTCTATAGAAGGGAAATAACTCCGCGGGGATGTGACTATCCGCCAACCTGCATTTTTAAACAATTCAATGGTGGATGACTGAAGGCTGCCCTTCGGGAGAGCTAGTCTTATAATCATGGCTTATAGACCTCTTTAGGGTCAAAAATTTTAACGCTATCCTCTATCAGGACGCCATCTGCAATCTTTCGATAAAAGCATGATCTATATCCCAAATGACAGGAAGCCCCACCTACTTGTTCTACCTTTAGCAAGACAGTGTCTCCATCGCAGTCTATTCGAATTTCTTTTACGTTTTGGATATTCCCTGATTGTTCACCTTTTCTCCACAGCTTATCTCTAGACCTGCTATAATAACATGCCCTTTTTGTACGGAGGGTCTCTTCAAACGCCTTTTTATTCATATAAGCAAGCATCAACACCTCTTTTGTTTTATGATCCTGAACAATAGCAGGGACCAAGCCTCCTTGTTTATCAAAGTCTAGCATACTTTCCATGTAGCCTCCCTATGTATAGCCATCCACTTAACAATATTTGATTATACGTGTCAAGAACTCAAGGGAAAGATTATGGTTTATGCGTGCTAAACCCAAAAATATCCTCTGATGCCTCCTTTAATATCTCTGCCATAGTAGGATGAGGATATACAGGCCTTAAGAATTCATCTATGGTTAGCCCTTGATCAATTGCAAGCCCCCCCCATGATATAAGCTCTGTTGCATGAGGAGCCATTATAGTAACCCTTTTAATCTTGCCAGTTTGATTAGCTACTACCTTGGCGAAACCTGAATTTGCCTCTATAGTCCTTGCCTTGCCCAGTGCAGACACAGGGAATATGCCTATTTTATAGTCTTTACCTATTAATTCATCTGCTGGGATCCCAACAGATGCTATCTCTGGCTGGGTAAAGATTACAGAGGGTATAGATCGGTAGTCCATACATACATCTTCTCCTGCGATGTTCTGTGCTGCAACGAGGCCCTGTTTTGCTGCTACGTATGCAAGCATATACTCTCCAGTAACATCTCCTACAGCATAGATGCCCTGTATGGATGTCTCCATATATTTATTTACGGTTATCCCATAAGCGTTATTAATGCGAATCCCCATATCTATAAGCTCTTTTGGTAGATTTGGCTGTCTACCTATACAGACAAGGACATTCTGGCATTTAAGCTGTATATCTCCCTTAGGTGTAGTAATAACCACATTAAAGGGGTTAGTGCTTGCTATAGAGCTTAGCCTTGCAGATGTGATTATATCTATATCCCTGTATATCTTTTCTATCTCCTTGGACACCTCTATATCCTCCAGTGGCAGGATCCTATCCATTGCTTCTACAATGGTTACATGAACCCCCAAAGTGGCAAAGATATCCGCCATTTCTATCCCAATTACCCCTCCACCCACAATTAATAAGGAAGAAGGCAGATCCTTGAGGTCAAAGACATCATCGCTAGTCCATATTCCTGGGACATTCATGAAGGTTGGGATCTTAGGCCTTGAGCCTGTGGCAACAATAATAGTGCCCGCCTTAATGATGTCTTGCCCTACCCTAACTCTACCAGGAGCTATGATCGTGGCCTTTGAAGGATATATTTTTACATTATTTTCTTTTAATAGATAGTCTATGCCTTTTACAAGCCTTGAGACAATTCTATTCTTTCGTTTATTGATTGAATTTAAATCAAAAGAGACACCCTCAGCATTTATACCAAACCGTTTTGAATTTTTTATCTGTTTTAATAGATTGATGCTTTCAATATATGTCTTTGTAGGGATGCATCCTTTATTAGTACAGATACCACCAAGGGCTTTGGCCTCTGCAATGGCCACGGAAAGGCCATTTTTAGCTGCCCTGATAGCGGCTCCATACCCGCCTGGTCCAGCTCCTATGATAAATACATCGTACATACAAACCCCCATGCCTGCACAGCAGGCATCCGCTAAAGGCGGAAAGGATGAAAATCTATCAGCTGTATAAGAATTGAATCTATTCTATATTTCTCTTTAAGCTGAAGGCTGACCGCTGAGAGCTGATAGCTATTTTCATATAAACGCGCATGAGCGCTTCGCGCTCACAACGAAGGATGAAAACACCCTTCCTCGGGAGATGTATTAGCAAATCGCGATGGAAGATCCGCTCAAGAGTCCCCCATCCCTCCTCTCGTAAAGTATTCTTATAGCCTTATCCCCCTAAG
>JAGGYK010000134.1 GCA_021162585.1 Deltaproteobacteria bacterium | reverse complement strand
GTTACAGATACCTACCTGAACTCAGAACAGCAATACAAAGGGAGCTTGGAATAATCTCAAAGCAGGAGATGGCCGCATGAAAGAAATTGGAGCCGCTCTAAATGTCAACTAAAAAAGGGATTGACTCTCATCGATCTCTTCATCGCTTAAGTAGCAGGCAGGGTCTTCGCCCCATGGGTCGTCTGTTGCAGCCTCAGCCCTGGCCCTGAAATTTCCCGCACATACATCAAGCCATCTGCATCTTTGACATCTGCCTTTTACATATTCCTTCTTATTCTTCAGCTTCATGAGGAAATCATTTTCAGGGTCGTCCCAGATTTTAGAAAACGGTCTTTCAAGGATATTTCCTAAGGGGTGATTGCGCCAGAACTGGTCAGGATAGACAGTCCCATCCCAGCTTACACACCCAATACCCAGGCCGGTTGAATTTCCTTCGTTCATCTTCAATAATTTCAGGACCTCTTCTGCCCTTGAATTTTTCTCTTTCTTCATCCTTAAGTATATGTATGGGCCATCTGCATGGTTATCTACGGTGAGCACCTCTGCATCAACACCCTTTTCTATCATAGAGCTTGTCCTGTCTATTATTAAGTCTACAGTCTGCCTGGTTTGATCATGGGAGAGGTCTTCATCCATGAGTTCTTTAGCCCTCCCGGTATATACAAGGTGGTAAAAACATGCCCTTTTTATGCCTTCTGTTGTCATGAGATCGAATATGTTTGATATCTCCTTGTAATTTTGTTTGTTAATGGTAAACCTCAAACCTACCTTGATGTCTGCCATCATCGCATTGTAGATGCCTTGCATCGCCATCTTAAATGCACCGGTTACGCCACGGAAACTGTCATTTACTTTTTCCATACCATCCAGGCTTATGCCCACATATGATAGTCCTAAATCGCTTAGCCTCATTGCCATGTCTTTTGTGATGAGGGTGCCATTAGAAGATATTACAGCCCTTATCCCTGCCTTTACTGCGGCGTCTACCAGGGTAGGGAGGTCTTCCCTTAAGGTGGGCTCGCCACCGGAGAAGAGTATCACAGGGACACCATAATCCTTCAATTCGGTGATCAGGCTGAGGCCCTGGCTGGTTGACATCTCCTTTTCGCTGGGTTTTGCAGATGCATAACAGTGGAGACATCTAAGGTTACATTTGCTCGTTATGTTCCATACTATAACCGGTTTTTTATCCTTTGAGAATTGCAAGAGATGAGAGGGCAGTTCCTCTGATTTTCTCCCGTATCTAAGGGGGTCTGACGCTTCAACTGTGCCGCAGTATAATTTCGATATACCTATCAATTTTTGTATCCTTTCAAGGAATCTACGATCCCTGAGTCTGTATATGTATTGGCCTGGATATAGGATGTAATACCAAGGTCTTCCATACAGGTCCCTGTTACCGGGCCAATGGCCACCAGTGTCTTTTTGTCAACCAGGGGCTTTATATCATCTCCAAGGATCTTAAAGGCATTTTTCACACCTGAGGGAGAGGTGAATATTACTGTATCCACCTTTGAGAGCACATCTGCAAATCCGCCTTTGTCTGCATGAGGAGGCAAGCGGGTTTCATATACAGATAGCTCGTCTACATTTGCCCCCATTTTCTTGAGGGAATCCACAAGATATGGTCTTGCCCCTTTTGCCCTGGGTATACAGATGTTCATTTTTTTTAAATCCCTTTTCTTCAGCTGTTCCACAATGCCCTCTGCGCTGAACACGCCAGCCATGCCATCTGCTAAAAGGCCGTATCTTTTCAGGGCATCTCTTGTCTTTGGCCCGATTGCCCATAGTTCTTTACCTGAAAATGTCCTGGCATCAATGTCACAGGAATAGATCTTTTCAAGGAATACGCGCACAGCATTCTGGGATGTGAATATAAACATGTCATACGCGCTCATATCAGGAATATCAAACGCTATTTCTACAATATCTATCAGGGGATAGACAAAGACGTTTGCCCCTAAAGAGGAAAAGAGCCTCGAAGTTGACCAGGCAAGGGTTTGCGGTCTTGTAACAAGTATATTTTTGCCTTTCAGAGGGAGCTGCCTCTCTTTATATAAGGTTTTGCTTAAGTTGACTACATGGCCCACTATCATAACACATGGAGAGGTTATTCCATGTGCTATACCGGCTTGCCCCACGTCTTTTAATATGGATATTATATGACGTTGCCTGCTACCTGTGGCATCTTGAACAAGGGCGCATGGTGTTGTGACATCCATGCCGTTTTTTATAAGGCTATCTGCAATAGACGCTATGCGGGATGCCCCCATAAGAAAGACTAACGTGCCTTTGTCTTTTGCGAGTAGAGACCAGTCTAAAAAACTATCTGTCTTTAAAGGATCTTCATGGGCTGTGACTATATGCAGGGATGAAGAGATTGATCGGTGAGTAGGTGGTATACCTGCATACATTGGGGCTGCTATGGCAGAGGTGATGCCCGGGATAATCTCAAAGTCTATATTGTTCTCACTTAAGAACAGGGCCTCCTCACCTCCTCTGCCAAAGACAAAAGGGTCACCGCCCTTCAGTCTGGCAATACTATACCCTTTTTTAGCCAGGTCGGCTAAAAGCATATTTATCTCATCCTGATTTTTATGGGGTTTTCCGCCACGTTTGCCTGCATAGATCCTAAAGGCATCCTCTCTCCCGAGTGCAAGGATTGCATGAGGGATAAGGTCATCATACACCAGTACATCACACAGCCCTATGATGCGGGCTGCCTTTAAAGTGATTAACTCAGGATCACCAGGGCCTGTGCCTATAATGTATACCTTCATCTTGTAATGGGGTCAGGTCTTAACATTTGACATTTTAAAGTATGATACACAATTAAACCAGATAACTGGAGAAAAATGTCAAATGTTAAGACCTGACCCCTTCTCCCTCCATTTCTTCTGAAAGCATTTCTGCCAGAACTCTGCCTGCCGAAGCAGGGTCACCTTTAATTGTCTTTTTTACCATATAATGTTCATCTATTCTTCCTACCATCCCCCTTATTAATATACTATTACTATCCAGTATTGCATATGCTGCTACCGGGAAGTGGCAGTCTGCCCCCAGGGTAGATAGAAAGGCCCGTTCTGTCTGGGCACAGATCCTGGTATGCTCATGGTCAAGGCTCTTGATGATATCTTGCACCTCTCTATCGTCTTGCCTTACCTCCACCGCAATAACACCCTGGCCAGGGGCAGGGATCATGGTATCTATATCTATAGGGGTGCCAGCAGGGAGCCCAATGCGTTTGACTCCAGCGCAGGCAAGGATAACGGCATCTACATCGCTGCCCACCTTTTTTAATCTTGTAGGGATATTTCCCCGTATATCTATAACCCTTATATCAGGTCTTATATCCTTAATCTGGCACCTTCGTCTAAGGCTTGATGTCCCAATGCTTGCCCCTTTGGGTAGCGTCTCTATGGTGCATCCTGCCATAGACGAACAGGGCAGCAGCATATCCCTTGGATCATCCCTTTTTAGAAATGCACCAATAATAAGGCCTTGTGGCAGACTCGCCTGCATATCCTTCAGGCTGTGTACGGCTATGTCGATTTCTCTTCTCAGAAGTCTTTTTTCTATATCCTTTACAAAGACCCCTTTGCCCCCGATCTTATCAAGGGGCATATCATCAAGGAGATCTCCTGAAGTCTGTATTATATGGGTAGCTATCTTAAGATCTGGTCTTATATTCGATATACTCTTTTTTACTGTCTCTGTCTGTATCAGGGCAAGTTTGCTTCCCCTTGTGCCTATCTTGATAGTTCTCATCTAGCTGAAATATCCTCCGTGTATGTTCTATGTGGGCCAACTCCGGATGTGACTTTAAGAAATCTACCGGCCTGTTTAATAACCTCTTGGCCATGGATCGAAGAGCCCTCTCTAATTTTCCCCTTTCTTCTTCACCTAAGGCAGCCCCATTTTTGAGTTCATCCAGGATATGAATCTCTACGAGAGAGTACAACTCCTTTATTGTCCGGGTAGCATTCAGCGCCTTCATCCATTTTTCAAATATGGAGGTCTCATATTCTATAATCTCTTGAGCCTTGGATATGTGCTGCATTCTATCAGTAATATTTTTATCTACCATGTTTTTTAGGGCGTCTATATCGTAGAGGTAGCAATTATAGATTTTTCCTACATCCTGCTCTACATCTCTGGGAAGGGCAATGTCTATGATAAAGATGGGGTTGTGTTTTCTCTCTTTCATTAATTTATTCATCATAGTGCATGTTATGACAGGTCGGGCAGACGCGGTAGATGAGATGACAATATCGCTCTCCTTTAGGGCTGTATAGAGTTCATCAAAGGGTTTTGGCTTACCGCCTAATTGTCTGGCGAGGCGGGCCGCATTTTCATATGTCCTGTTTACTATATAAAGCTCATCTACGCCCCTGTCTTTCAGGCGTCTGGCTGCGATAGTAGCCATATCACCAGCGCCTATAATAAGGGTCTTCCTTTGCCTGATGTCTCCAAATATATGGCAGGCAAGCTCCACTGCCTCTGATGCGACAGATACAGGGAGTCTTCCTATAGGTGTTTCCGTCCTTATGCGTTTTGCCGCCCTGAATGCCCTGTGCAGGGCCTTGTTGAGGATGGTAGATGTGATCCCTGAGTTTAGGGCATCCCTGTATGCCTCCTTGACCTGGCCTAAGATCTGCGGCTCGCCTAACACAGCAGAATCAAGACCTGAGGCTACCATGAACAAGTGATAAATGGCCTGTTTGCCTGCAAATATTTCTGATGCCTTCTCTAGTTGAGTGGGATCTATCTTTGATAGAGATCCAACAAGATCCAAAACAACATTCATATCTATACCTATCCAGTAGACTTCGGTGCGGTTGCAGGTATTCAGGACATATGCCTCAGAGGCCTTCCCTAATACAGGTGCAATATCCTTTGGAGAGATTCGTATTTGTTCTCTTATACGAACAGGGGCATGTCTGTGGTTTATGCTCACACACTTTATACGATTCATGGTAACAGTCCTGTGCCATGTGCCCAAGGAAATAACCACCTTACGCCAATCAATAGAAAGACCATACAGGAAAAACCTATCAGGGTAATTATAGCAGTGCGTCTACCTCTCCACCCAATAGCAAATCTCTGGTGGAGCGATATGGCAAATACCAGCCAGGTAATAGCGCCTGTTATAGCCTTAGGGGCTATGCGATGCATATCCAGTCCCATTGTTGTAGCCCACAGCGCACCTACAATCATACCGATGGTGATGGCAATAAATCCCAGAGTTAGTGCACTATAAAGCAGTTTATCTAAGGTGCTAAGTGCTGGTAGGTTTGATGTACGCGAATGTATGTCTCCTTTTTTTATAATCCGTTCATGGATCAGATACACTATAGATGTAATGGCAGCTACCCCAAACAAGGCCTCTCCTATAACTACACTTAATGTGTGCACAGGATACCAGGGGTGGTATGGATTGAAGATGGGCCCGGGACTAAATCCTGTAAAAGGTAATACCAAAGAAAGGGCAAAGGTTGCCGCAGGTATAAAAAAGACACCCAACACAAAGGTAGAGCCCCTGAATACAAGTGGGATAAAGATTACAGATGCAAAGAATATCATCATATTTATAGTCTGAGGGATAGAGGCTAGTGGTAACTGATGTATGTGTTTGCCGAGCAGAATAATAGATATAAGGTGCAAACCAACACAGGCTGGAAATAATACCCTTGAGATATGGATAACAATAGAACTCTTTATAAACAGGTATGAGATAAAGACTCCGGAGGTTATGATATATATTATCAAGGTAAGAGAAGGGATGGTCATAAGATACCCTCTAAGGTAATATGCAGGCCCAGTGCCTGAAAAAGGATGTCTTCTGCTAAAGACCTATCATTATCCTTAATCGCATCCATCAGGGCAGAATTTATCAGCACATCAAATATCCTTCTATGCTCAGGTGCCCCTCCCTCCTGGGATAGGACTAAAGGCCGTATCTTATCAAGGATTCTAGCGAGTGTCTCATATTCCGGGCCTATGGAGTTGTCTATTTCTCTACGTAATTTACTTGCCAGAGAAGGGGATGCCCCGCCAGTAGAGATGGCTATCTTGATAGGCCCTTTTTCTACCACAGAAGGCACGATAAAGCTGCAGAGATCTGTTTGATCCACTACATTACAAAAGATATGTCGTGAAAGGGCTTCTTTGCTTACTACCTTATTTTCCTTCTCATTATTTGTTGCTGCAATCACCAGGAAGGCATCCTTTAAATCCCTGGGCTTATATTGTCTATGCCTTATTTTTATCCCTGGCATATTTGCTATCTCTGAGATTACATCAGGAGAGATTACTGTAACCTTTGCCCCTGCACCGAGAAGGGACTCTATCTTTCGGGCAGCTACTATGCCACCTCCTACTACAACACATTCCTTGTCTTTAAGATCCAGAAATATTGGATAGTATCTATTTTCCTTGTTGTCCATAAAGGCAACCCTTATATATTGATCATGCAACCTTGTTTAACCAGTCTGTTATTATCTTAGGTGTCCTTGTGTCCTTTCTAAGCTGATGAGGAGCTCTTTCAACAAGGATTATATCCTTTGGATCAAGTGCAGCATCGTAGAGGCGTTTTGCATGCCGCTCAGGCACAAGGGTATCATGGGTTCCATGCACTATAGCAACAGGCCTTGGGCTTATAAAAGGAACATCCCTTGCAGGCATGAGTTGCACAAAATTATTATACCAGAGATCTATATCTTCAGGAAAGCCCTGGTCTCTTATAACACCTATATCGAGAAAGTGGCTTTTAAGCATGTAAGGATCTTCTGGGAGTATATCAGAGAGATCAGCAGGGGTTGCCATCAACATAAGACTTTTTATGTGTTTATTGTATGCGGCAACCTTGGATGCTATAGCACCACCAGCACTGGATCCTATACAGTGGATGGAAGATGGATCAATACCGGGTGTATTATAAACCTTATCCAATACTGCCTCAAGATCGCTACCCCACCCCTCCATATCAATGTTTCCTCCTGACAGGCCACACCCCCTGAAATTGAATAGCACAGCACAAAGGCCACAAGATGTTATCTCTTCTATCAGAGGGATATATCCTTTATCATTCGGGTCAGGCATGCCACCTGGTATTCCATGGCAGAATATTACAGCCGGCACCAATCCCCTTGGTTTTTGTTCAGGAAAGTAAAGCCCGCCCCTGATCTGAATCTTCCCCTGATGCAGAGTTAACTCGATCAACTTCATCTTCAAATAATTCGTATCTCCTGTACACAAAGGCCCAAGCCTTTAATTCATTCTTATCAAAGATAAGGGTTTGCTTATCCGCCCCGGATGGATCTGCTCTTACAGGTATTCTCTGTTTCATGGCAAGGGCCCTGATAGTCTTTACTGGTAACTCCAACAGTGCAGAAGCCCCTTTGATGGAGATCCAGTCAGGGGGGTTATCATGTGCCCGTTTAAAGACAAAGGTCTGGAGGATAGTCTTTTGGGTAGTATCTTTATCGAGGGAGTATGCCTCATCAATGATATCCAGATATTTTCTGCCCATCTGGTATCTCACATTGGCCAGCTCTATCATATTCCTTATATCTCCAGGATATTGGAGGATCATCCTTTCAAGCACGGCTTCAGCATATTCCATATCATTTAAAAAAAAACTGGTTTCTGCCAGATACAGGAATGTATCTTTATCCACATCCCCTAGTTCCAGTGCAGTAGAAAACATCTCTTTAGCCAGATCCAGATGCCCTAATTCCCTGTGACAGATCCCGATCAGCTTGTATATCAATGGGCTCGTTGAACACAGAAACTTTGCCTTCTCCAAGTCATCTGCTGCTATAGTATAATAACCCTGGGTCATCTTATCCCTGGCCCTGGACATGAACAACTTGAGTCTTTCGTCAAAATCTCTGGTGTTGAGGCTCTTTGATGGCTCTTTGAAATGAATCCCTGTTGTACACAGATCTATATATTCCCTATTTTCTTCTAAAGGCACATCTATACCCGTAATATCCACTACTCTCTGGCACAGGTTTTTAACAGGCAGAACACTCTCGCTCTTATTAGATATATATAGTCCGGTCTTATCAGGCTCGCTTCTGTCCATGTCAGAGAGGCGTTCGGCTTCATCTATAAGTTCTTTAAAGAAACAATTTGTCATTTCTTTAGAAGTGGTAATAGGTATAGGCATAGCAGATTTATATTCTCCCCCGGGACATTTGAATTCATAGCCGAGCCACAATTCCATATACTCTGTATCTATTCGCTCTACCTCTATTGACAGAAGTTCTATAAGGCCTTTTGGCTGTTCAAGTTTTCCCCTCATAGAAAATCAATCTATTCTTTGAGGATCAAAAAGTCAACAAAATCAAATGCCATAGTCCGTTGTCTTTTATCCGTTATCCGTTTATATAGGTACAAGACATTAGGCTTAGAGAGATAAGGCTATAAGGATACTTGAATGGCTATGCTATTATAGGGTTTTGTGAGTCTTTTACCTAAAAGCATTTACCCTGTTAAATCCTGCCGAAGGCAGGGCGACCAAAGGTCGCATTTAACACAGGACCTTCCGCCTATCCACCTGAGTAGTTACGAAATAAATATATACAAAAGAGGAATAATTTATGAAGATATGTTTTCAACCAATTGGTGTTATGCACTGCGATACCAAGACAATGGAAAGGGTGCCCAAATTTTATACAGAGTCATCTTCGAAAGGGAAGATAGAGATTTATGATCCATTTATTGAAGGCATGAATGGTCTTGAGGAATTAGACCATATAGTAGTTATATTCCATTTTCATCTATCAAAGAGCTATACACTGCTCCAGAGGCGAAGAGGATATGGGAGGTTGCAGGGGGTTTTTAGTCTGTGCTCGCCTATGCGGCCAAACCCTATTGGGATGTCTGTACTCAGGCTTACCAAGGTAGACCCTCCTTTGCTTTATGTAGAAAATGTAGATATGATAGATGGAACACCTGTATTGGATATCAAACCATATCTGCCAGGTCAGAAATAACGATTCCAGTCTAGATTATCCACGTCAAGAGAGAAGAATGGGATTGAATTTTTCCTTTTAATATGGTTTTTACTCATACGAACTTATATGAAAACAGGGGTTAGGGATCAGGGGGCAGTTTAGGATGATGAAAGAAGGCGGGATGGGATGTTGTTTCCATGTTTTTACCTTTGGCGGATGTGTTTGTCCGGTATGTATACAGGTCTTATATGGAGTAATACTTAATGTTAGTTAATATCCTGTTTCCAACCTTGGGTGGGTTAGGGCTCTTCCTGTTTGGTATGCGCATGATGTCAGATGGACTCCAGAAGTTGGCTGGCCCCAGGATGAGGCATATACTTGATAGGCTCACCACAAACAGGGTTATAGCTGTCTTGGCAGGCACTATCATTACATCTGTAATTCAAAGTTCGAGCGCTACAACTGTAATGACAGTAGGCCTGGTAAATGCAGGGCTCATGGGCTTAAAGCAGGCTATTGGGGTGGTTCTTGGTGCAAATATAGGCACTACAGTAACTGCCCAGATTATTGCATTCAAACTCACAGATTATGCACTTCCTGTCATAGGCATAGGTATGCTCATAAAGCTTCTGGGGAGGTCTGAAAGACTCCGTTATTGGGGAGATTTTTTGTTAGGCTTTGGTATGGTATTTTATGGACTATTAGTGATGAAGCATGGTATGGGACCCCTGCGGGATGCACCATGGGTAAGCGACCTATTCATCCATTTTTCTCAAACGCCAATACTTGGTGTTGCTGTAGGGGCCGTAACCACCATGCTTTTTCAGAGCAGCTCTGCCACCGTAGGACTAGTCATGGTGCTTGCATCTAGCGGCGTTGTGGATTTCAGTGGTGCAGCAGCACTTGTCCTGGGAGATAATATAGGCACTACCATTACAGCAGAGCTTGCTGCAATAGGTACTAATGTCTCAGCCAAAAGGGCAGCAAGGGCACACACTATGTTTAATGTCATAGGTGTTTGTATCATACTTATTATATTCCCCTGGTTTGTTCGTTTTGTGGATTTTGTTACACCTGGAGATCCAAACCTTGCCACAAATGGAGGAATGTCATATATTGCTAGACATATTGCAAACTTTCATACTTTATTTAATGTAACAAATAATCTTCTTTTTTTACCCCTGATCGGGGTCCTTGTAAAGACAGTAACCCTCCTTGTGCCAGGGGAGGCAGAAGCAAGCAAGTTTAGGCTGAAATCATTGGATCCTAGCATCTTGGAGACAGTATCCGTGGCCCTGGATGAGGCGAAAAAGGAGGTAGATTATATGGGGGGCGAGGTCTACAATATGCTTACCTCTGTAGAGGAATCCCTCCTGGATGATAAGGATATAGATACAATGCTTGAACAGGTCAAAGGCATGGAGGATACAGTTGATCTCTTGCAAAAGGAGATCAATACTTATCTCACTGAACTCTCCAGGAGTTCTGCTACAGAAAAGGAGTCAAGGGAGATCTTTTCTTTACTATACATGGTGAGCAACCTGGAAAGGATTGGGGATCACTGCGAGAGCATTGCGAAACTCTGCAAGAGGAAAAAGGAATTTAGCCTGGTGTTTTCTGAGGCAGGGTTAAAAGAACTTGGTGTGATGTATAGACATACGCTTACGTATCTGAAGACCATAATTGATGCAATACAGGATACGCCTTCAGACCTTATGGACAGAATAAAGGGCTATGAAACCAGGTTAAATGAGATGCGCGTTCAATTGCGTATAAATCATATGGAAAGGCTGAAGACAGCCACCTGCGATGCAGATGCAGGGCTTATATATGTGGATATGCTAACAAGCTTTGAGAAGATTGGAGATCACGCATTTAATATTGCAGAGTCTTTATCAGGAGTAAAATAGGGGTAGGACCATGAAGTATGATATGCCTTTATTCAGGCCGCCATCAGAGGCGAATTCCCTTATATTCCAGGTTACTATAGGGTGTTCTTATAACAAGTGTCTGTTCTGTGCCATGTATAAGGGAAAGAGGTTTAGGGTAAGATCCTTAGAAGAGATAGAAAGGGATGTATCAGAGATGGCAGAGGTCTATCCTGCAACCGAGAGGATCTTCTTGGCAGATGGAGACGCACTCGCACTAGATACAAAATATCTTATCCAGATTCTGGATTTGATCATAGATAAGTTTCCTTCTTTAGAAAGGATAAGTTCATATGCCGGACCAACCAATCTTTTTACAAAAACGAAAGAAGATCTGAAAGAATTGAAGGCAAGGAAGATGGATATACTATATCTGGGCATAGAAACAGGAAACGATGATCTTCTAAAACGAATAAGAAAGGGGGCCACAAGCTCTCAAATTGTAGATGGATGTAATAAGATTATTGATGCAGGCTTGAGATTGTCCACAATCATACTTTTGGGGTTAGGCGGGGTGGATGGGAGCTTTTCTCATGCCAAGGATTCTGCGAGGGTGGTAAATGCCATAAACCCGCAGTTTTTGGCCTGCCTCACGTTGATGCTTGGGCCATTTGCCAAGACCTATGAAAAAAAGATTATGGGTGGTAATTTTAAGATGGTTGATAAGCGGCAGAGTCTTCAAGAATTGAGATGGTTTGTAGAAGATCTTGATCTAAAGGATTGCGTGTTCGGTACTCAACATGCCTCTAATTATCTCCCGATAAATGGCAATTTATCTGAGGACAAAGATCATATCCTCGAATTGATTGATATGGCATTGAAGGGTGAGGGGTCAGCCTTGCTAAGGCCAGAGTGGGCACGGGGACTATAGATGTTTTTAGAAGCTAATATCTACTGTTGAGCAAAGTAGACCCATGTAGCTTTGTAAAATTTTTTTTAGGAGCAAGCAATTTTGATAAAGAGTATAAAAGGTATGAATGATATCCTGCCAGATGATGTACATAAGTGGCATTCTGTAGAAGATAAAGCAAGATACATATTTGAGCTATATGGTTTTTCAGAGATAAGGACACCCCTTTTGGAGCAGACCGAGCTTTTTGCCAGGACTATAGGTGAAGATACTGATATTGTGGGAAAGGAGATGTATACGTTCGTTGATAAGAACGACACATCCGTGACCTTGAGGCCTGAGGCTACAGCCTCGGTCCTAAGGGCAGTGATAGAGCATAGCCTGCTTAATCAGGATTCCATACAGAAGCTTTATAGTATGGGCCCAATGTTTCGTTATGAAAGACCTCAAAAAGGCAGGTACAGGCAGTTTCATCAGATAAATGTGGAGAGGCTGGGTGAAGCCGGTCCCCTTTGTGATGCAGAGACTATAGCCATGGCCTATGATTTGGTAGATGCTATAGGGCTGAAAAATATAACTTTAGAGGTAAACTCCCTTGGATGTCAGAAATGCAGGCCAGTCTTTAGGAAGCAATTGAAAGAATTTTTGCAAGAAAAAAGGGACATGCTCTGCAAAGATTGCTCCCGCAGGATTGAGACCAATCCATTGAGGGTCTTTGACTGCAAGGAGACTGCCTGTCAGGAGGCAATAAAGGATGCGCCCAGGATTGAAGACCATCTTTGTGGTGCATGCAGAAGGCATTTTAATGATTTACTGCAAACCTTAGATGCGCTGGGCATACCATTTCATAAGGCCCCCAGGCTTGTAAGGGGCCTTGATTATTATGTAAGGACTACCTTTGAAATCAAGGCTGAAGGTCTTGGCACGCAGAACGCAGTGGCAGGTGGTGGGAGATATGATGGGTTGGTAAAGGCATTAGGTGGTCCTGATGCCCCGGGTGTTGGATTTGCCTTCGGGATGGAGCGGGCAATTATGCTTATGAAAGAGGCCAGGCCGGTTAACAAAGGATGCTTTGTTGTTATTCAAGGTGGTAGAGAGATTTATAGATCTGCGATGGTCTTGATTTCAGATATGAGAAGCTCAGGTTTACAGGCCCAGGCGGTCTTTGAAAAGAGCATGAAGTCACAGATGAAGAGGGCGGACAAATTAGGGTATCTGGTATGTGCGATAATAGGTGAGACAGAGGTGGCCAAAGATATGGTTACTATTAGGGATATGCGCACATCATCTCAAGTTCAGGTAAAAAGAGCCCTTGCAATAAATAAGATAAAAGAGATGCTGGCTTAGGGGGTTTTTTGAAGGGTATATCAGGGTTTTACAGAACAAAATATTGTGGAGATGTGACAAAGCATGATTGCGGAAAAGAAGTCACCCTTATGGGGTGGGTCCAGAGGAGACGGGATTTAGGAGGGTTGACATTCATAGATCTGAGGGATCGCACTGGCATATGTCAGGTGGTTTTCAATCCTGAGATCCACCCGCAGGCACATGCTTCTACACATAAGATAAAGGCTGAATACTGCATTGCAGTAGAGGGCGAAATTAGGCTCAGGCCTAAAGATATGCGCAATCCAGGGATGAGAACAGGGTCAGTTGAGCTGTTAGCTCAAAGGGTTTCTATTCTCAATGAGGCAATGACTTTACCTTTTGTGATATCGGAGACAGCAGATGTAAGTGATGCCCTGAGACTTAAATATCGCTATCTTGATTTAAGGAGGCCGTCTTTAAAAGAAAATATAATACTCAGGCACAGGGCAGCCAGGAGTGTAAGACAGTATTTAGATAAACAAGGTTTCATTGACATAGAGACCCCTATACTTACGAAAAGTACACCTGAAGGGGCAAGAGATTATCTGGTGCCAAGCAGGGTTTCTCCCGGTCAGTTTTATGCCCTGCCCCAATCACCACAGTTATTTAAACAGCTCCTTATGATAGCAGGTTTTGATCGGTATTATCAGATTGTAAAGTGTTTTCGGGACGAAGACTTGAGAGCAGACCGTCAGCCAGAGTTTACTCAGATTGATATAGAGGCATCATTTCTGAGCCAGGCTCAGATAATGGATATCTCAGAAGGATTGATTGCTACTATGTTTAAAGATACTATTGGGGTGGAATTGCCGAGGCCGTTTTTTAAGATGACCTATAATGATGCTATAAGAGATTATGGTGTGGATAATCCTGATACAAGGTTTTCTATGAAACTCCATGATATCTCTGATCTTGTAGCCGAGAGTGATCTCGAGGTGTTTTCCTCTGTAGTTGGTAGAGGCGGTCTGGTAAAGGCTATAAATGTAAAGGGACCTGATAACCTTAAACGAAAAGATTTAGATTCACTAGCTTCATTCATCTCAAATTACGGGGCAAAGGGTGTGATATGGGCCCGTGCTACGGAAAAGGGATGGCAGGGCTCTATCGCAAAGTTTTTAACTCATAATCAGATCTCAAAGATTGAGGAAAGGCTGGGCATGGAAGTTGGGGATATAGCGCTTTTTGTGGCAGATAAAAAGGATGTGGTAAATGCTAGCTTGGGTGCCTTGCGAGTCCATATAGCAAATAAACTTTCTCTTGTCCCTAAGGATACATACAGCCCTGTATGGATTAGCGAGTTTCCACTTCTGGAGTGGAGTGAAGAAGAACAGAGGCTTGTATCTACCCATCATCCCTTTACTGCCCCGGTTGAAGAGGATATATCTTTATTGGTATCTGCTCCTAGTAAGATAAGAGCACAGGCTTATGACCTGGTGATAAACGGACAGGAGGTAGGAGGTGGGAGTATACGTATCCATAACAAGTCCCTCCAGCAGCAGGTTTTTAAGGTAATCGGGATCGGAGAGGAAGAGGCAAAGTTCAAGTTTGGATTTTTGCTGGAGGCCCTAGAGTATGGTGCTCCTCCCCATGGTGGGATTGCATTTGGTTTTGATAGGCTGGTAATGCTCATTGCAAAGGCTGCATCTTTAAGGGATGTAATTGCATTTCCAAAGACACAAAAGGCCTTTTGTACCCTTACCCAGGCCCCATCGCCTGTAGATGAGACACAACTTGCAGAGTTGGGTATAAAAGTGATAAAGAAGGGGGAGGATTAGAAATAAGAAGTGATCATGAAATTATTTATATGGATTATATTTAGTGCCCTAATACTAATAGGATGTGCACATACAGAGTCCAGCCTAAAGGATCAAGGCATGCAAAACTCATTGCAGGGAGTGGCCACTAAAGGCGAAGAAACTTCTAAATATGCTATAAAAAAGAGTATTATAGAGAGACCTTCCGCCAAAGGCGAAAAGGATATTATGGAGGATGCTACCAAAGAGATCAAAAAAGCGATATCTATTTCAGGTTTTGAATATGCACCCAAGGAGTTCTTTGAGTTGCTGATCATATATCTCGAGATGCAGAATGCATATATTGATAGAGACTTAGAGGGGCTCGGTGCCTTGAAGGATATTTTTTATGCTAAAGTCAAAAAGACGCAGAAACTCACAGTGCAAGGTAAAGAAAATAGATTGGAGAGGCTTCGAAAAGAGATAGAATTAAAGAAGCAACAGATACAAAAACAGGGAGAAGATACGACATTTGAAATTTATCCAACCATATATGTAGTAAAAGAGGGTGATACGCTGCCCAGTATTGCAGCAAGACATGAGATATATAATGACTCCTATATGTGGCCGCTTATCTATAAGGCCAATAGAGATCAAATTAAGGATCCCCAAATAATCTATCCCGGTCAGGATCTTAAGGTCCCAAGAGATATGAGTATAGAAGAGATTATAGGTGCCAGACGAGAGGCTGGTGCGCCAGAACCTGAAAAATTACCAAAGGATGCCTTTATGCCAAGGAGGTGAGACTTATATGGCACGATGGGATGATAATAAAAAGATATTTTATTATTCAGGAGGGCAAAACTTTCCAACAGGAATAAAGGATGTAGAGGATCCAAACCTTTTCAGGGGGATATTCAATTATTCTGAAGTCCCAAGGATCGACTTTGATATGAGGATGATCCCTATTAATCCTGCTGATGACCTATTCATTACAGACACCACATTTAGGGATGGTCAGCAGTCAATGGCGCCATTTTCTGTAGGTCAGATTGAGACATTATTTGGCTTTCTTCATAAGATTGGTGGCAAGCTTGGCCTGATCAGGGCATCTGAATTCTTTCTATACAGTAAAAAGGATAGGGATGCAGTAGAAGCATGTAAGAAGAAAGGTTATAAATATCCAGAGGTAACGGCCTGGATAAGGGCCAATAAAGATGATCTTAAGTTAGTAAAGGATATGAAAATTGATGAGACAGGTATACTTACGTCAGTCTCTGACTACCATATATTTCTGAAACTTGGGATGAATCGGAAGAAGGCTCTGGATTCCTATCTGGGCATAGTAAAGGATGCACTCTCATTAGGTATCAGACCAAGGTGCCATTTTGAGGATGTAACAAGGGCAGATATATACGGGTTTTGTGTGCCGTTTGCAAGGGAACTGATGAAGCTTAGAGAAGAATCGAATATAGACGTTAAGATCAGACTGTGTGACACATTAGGCTACGGAGTACCGTTTCCTGGTGCTGCCTTGCCAAGGGCAGTGGATAAGTTAGTAAGGGCGTTGATAGATGATGCAGGGGTTCCTGGCCATCTTCTTGAGTGGCACGGCCATAATGATTTCCATAAGGGCCTGGCTAATGCAACTACAGCATGGCTTTATGGGTGCGCGGCAGTAAATGGTACCATACTGGGTTTTGGAGAGCGGACTGGTAATACCCCAATTGAGGCCATGGTTATAGAATATTTGTCTCTGAGGGGGCATAAAGACGAAATAGATACCTGCTCTATTACAGAGATGGCGGAGTATGTAAACTATGAGATGGATTATAATATACCTCACCACTACCCATTTGTAGGAGAAAACTTTAATGTTACTAGGGCTGGTATACATGCAGACGGGATTGTCAAAGATGAAGAGATATATAATATATTTGATACAAATAAAATCTTGGGCCGTCCTATAGAGATTGCAATTACAGATAAGTCAGGCAAGGCTGGCATTGCACACTGGATAAACAGACACTATAACCTAGAAGGTCCTGATATGGTAGACAAACGTCACCCTTCAATATCTCGTATCTATCAGCATATCCTTAAAGAGTTTGAGGAAGGGAGGGTTATTTCCATGAGTGATGAAGAGATGGAAAAACTCACCATACGATTTATGCCTCAGCTCTTCTTGTCAGGCTTTGACCTTATAAAACACGAGGCCGTGGAGTATGCAAGGCAACTGATTGAGAAGATACTGGAAAACAAGGAAATGCGCTCCATGGATCCTGGAAAGCAGGAACCTATTATTCGCGAATTTATAAAGGAATATCCATTTATCCAGTTTGCATATGTGACAAACTTGGATGGTATAAAGATCACGAAAAATATTACTCAGCCAGAATATAGGGGCAAATTCTTGCATAGATGGATGGAAAGGGATGAAGACTGCTCGGATAGGGAGTGGTTTATAAAGACCATAGAAGATGGGAAGCCCCACGTAGGAGGGCCTTGTACGTCGAGGATAACGAATGCTTTGATTATCACAGTCTCTGCCCCTATTATGGATGATAATGATGAAATGTTAGGCGTACTTGGTCTAGATATAAGATTTGAAGATGTAGTGAAGGCTATAGAGAGCATGTATGAGTCCATGGGTATAACAATGAGCGCAAAAGAACGCCGCAAATATCAAAAATTATTACGGGAAGAATTGCATAGGATTACCTGAGGAAAATAAAACAATAAGGTTGACACAGATGGGCTCTGCAAATGGCACTCGGATAATATTTAAAGATGGCAAGCTTATAGTACCTGATGACCCTATCATTCCTTTTATAGGAGGTGATGGTGTGGGCCCTGATATATGGCGTGCTGCTAAGGCAGTCATAGATGCTGCAGTAGGGAAGGCCTATCAGGGCTTGCGCCAAATAAAATGGCTTGAGGTCTATGCAGGAAGCAGAGCCTATTCACTTTTTAATACGTATCTCCCTGAGGACACAATAGATGCATTACGGTATTATATAGTAAGTATAAAGGGGCCTCTTACAACACCTGTTGGTGGTGGCTTCAGGAGCCTAAATGTGACCCTTAGGCAAAGGCTTGACCTCTTTGCCTGCATAAGACCGGTTAGATATTATAGGGGCATACCATCTCCTGTAAAAAAACCTGAACTTGTGGACATAACAGTATTCAGAGAGAATACAGAGGATGTATATGCTGGAATAGAGTGGCCACAAGGAAGTGATGATGTAGGAAAGGTAATAAAATTTCTTAATGATGAAATGGGTACCAATATAAAGGTTGATTCTGGTATAGGGATAAAGCCCATATCAAAGTCATCCACAAAGAGATTGGTCAGGATGGCTATGGAATATGCTATAAAGAATAGCAAGAATACACTTACCCTGGTTCACAAGGGAAATATCATGAAGTTTACAGAAGGGGCATTTAGGGATTGGGGATATGAGTTAGTAAAAGATGAATTTAGAGATATTGCTATTACTGAGCACGAGCTGATAGAAAAGTTCGACAGTAAGCTGCCAGAGGACAAGATCCTTGTAAATGATCGGATTGCTGATTCCATGTTTCAGCAGATTTTATTAAGGCCATCTGAATATAAGGTTCTGGCCGTACCCAATCTAATAGGTGACTTTATATCAGATGCCTTGGTTGCACAGGTAGGTGGACTGGGTATAGCACCCGGGGCAAATATCGGGATACCAACAGCTGTGTTTGAGGCAACCCATGGGACTGCACCCAAATATGCCGGTCAGGACAAGGTAAATCCCGGCTCTTTGATATTATCCGGGGCAATGATGCTTGATTATATTGGATGGGACAGGGCTGCTGATATGATTCGCCATGGTCTAGAAAAGGCAATAATGGATAAGCTGGTCACATATGATCTTGAGCGCCAGATGGAGAGTGCAACCCTGTTGAGCTGTTCAGAGTTTGGGCAGGCAATTGTTGATAGGTTGGAGTAATATTTAGTGAATAGTGAATAGTGAATAGTGAATAGATTTATTTCTAGATAATGTCCGCAGTCGGTTTTTATATGAAAATAGCAATCAGCTCTCAGCGGTCAGCTTTCAGCTTAGAGAGAAATATGAAATGATTTTAATCGCTTACGAGAGGGATGGATGGGGGACTCTTGAGCGGATCTTCCATCGCGATTTGCTAATACATCCTTAGGCGTTGCTTAAAGGGGTATCGCTCCCTTCTGAGCCTGAAAGGCGAATAGACAGCGCCCGTAAGCATGCCTAAAGGATGTATCAAAGAGCGATGCAGGCAAGCGAGAGAGGAACCCATCCCGAGGAAGGGTGTTTTCATACTTCGTTGTGAGCGTGGATCGCTCATGCGCGTTTATGTGAAAGATGATGTCCGTAGTGCGTTGTTAGTTGTCCGTTGTTATATAAAAATGGTTACGAGTATTATCTGGTTCATTTTTGTTTAGCGCAAGATGCAGGGTAGACCATATGGCTCACCACAGAGGCCCCAAAGAACGCAAAACAGTAATGACAGGTTGTTGGGACTTCCAAGTAACTGAGCTGTAACAAGCCGGAGAAATTCTTTTTTTTATGTCTGTTATTTCGAGCACCCTTTCTGTCATTTCGAGGAGTGCAACGACGAGAAATCTTGTTTATTCAGTATGTTGCATTGGAAAGATTTCTCGTTCCTGCCTGCCGGCAGGCAGGTCACTCGAAATGACAAGTTAAAAAGACTTTTTACGAATTCATCATCTTTTGTCTTTAATCTAAATTATCTTTTTTGACTCACGACTATTTCATTCGCCTAGAACCTTTAACTTAGAACCTAGAACCTAGAACTTAGAACATAGAACATTTGATAAAGAACCCAACACGCCCCTAACACCAATGTAAGCTTAAGACCTTTCCGACTGTCGACTGTCTTTAGGTCATGAGGGTTTGTCAGAGGATGGCTTATCAAAACGCAACTCTAATTCATATACGCCATATTCCAGACTACTCTTTAGCGCATAGCCGGCGTTATGAAAGACCCGCAGCATGTGGGCATTTTCACTTAGCACATCAGCAGTAAAGCCTGCGATATTATGTTCTCTTGCAATTTGGATTAAGTATCTCAGCAGGAATGTACCGATACCCCTGTTTTGCCATTCATTATGAGTAGTAAATGCCACCTCCGCAAGATTTGTGCTTGGATCTCTAATATAGCGGCCTACAGCAATGATTTGCTCTTTACTCTCTGGTTCTTCTTTTCCTGTCACACCAACAATGGCCATTCTATCCATATAATCAAGAGCCACTAATGGCTGGACTACCTTATGTGGCAGGGCCTTGAGGTTGGTAAAGAATCTGGTATACACATCTTGTGGAGGGAGAGAATAAAATAGATCCTGAATGCCTCTTTCGTCTGTTGGCTTGACAGGGCGGAAAAATATTTCCCGATCTTTTTTGTCTCTAAAATACGTTTCATACTTTTCCGGATATAAAACTACTGGCAGGATTTGATCTTTATATATATACCTCTGTTCCTTTGCCTCTTCTAATAGCTCTTCACGAAAATCTGGATGAGCTATATTTATAAGGGTCAGGGCCCTGTCTCTGATAGACTTGCCATGTAGATATGCCACTCCATATTCTGTAATCACATAGTGGATATCACCCCTGGTCAATACTAC
>JAGGYK010000008.1 GCA_021162585.1 Deltaproteobacteria bacterium | reverse complement strand
TAATAAAGATTTGAACATCCCGCTGGAATTTACAAGAGGAAATTTGAGTATTATCGCATTTGATATAGGCGATCTTCCTTGAGCATTTTGTAAATAACACGGCTGAGATGACGTCCTAAAGCTCTGATTGCCTGGTTCAAGTAAGCCGCTTCGCGGCAGGGTGGTACTGGGGTCAGATTTTCAAACTCGACATAAGGGGCTACTACACCTCTCCATCACCCCAGTCAAACCTTTCTATCAGGCTTTCTAGTTGCCCTGGTTCATTTATGCGATTTGCATCCTGTCTGAATGCCGATGCCCTGGGGAGACCTTTTACATATGCGGATAAAAACTTTCGCATGCGTAATATCCCCCTTTGCCGGCCATAATAAGAACACAACATATCGAGATGTCTTAATAGCAGCTCCTTGCGCTCTATTGGGCCGGCCGCAGGTCCACCCCTTAATTCCCTGAATATCCATGGCCTTCCAACAGATGCCCTGCCTATCATGTATGCATCAGCCCCAAGGGATTTTACATGCTCTACCTCTTTGACAGATCTTATATTGCCACTTGCTATCACAGGGATGTCCACCTCGTGCTTTATGCTTGATATCAACTCCCATCTTGGGGGTGAGCCAAACATCTCCGAGCGTGTCCTTGGGTGAATAATGATCGCATTTACACCGGCATGGGCACATCTTTTTGCCAGAGAGACTGCAGTAATAGATGAGCTGTCCCACCCTGCCCTTAGTTTTACACTCACAGGGATAGTGACCCGAGAGAGTACAGCCTCTACAATTTCTACTGCTCTTTTTTGGTCTCTCATCAATGCCGCGCCTGCGCCCTTTGAGACCACCTTTTTCACAGGGCAGCCCATATTTATATCTATGCCATCAAAACCGTTATCCTGTAATATCTTTGCTGAAAGGCCAGCATCTTGAGGCTCTGAGGTGAAGATCTGCGCAATAAGGGGTTTGTCCCCTTCAGGCCTGTTTAGGAGCTTCATTGTATTCTTTGTAGACCTGACAAGACCTGTAGCGCTTATCATCTCTGTAAAAGCAAGCTCCGCACCATACCCCCTGCACAAAATCCTCATGGGTGAATCTGTGATCCCTGACATCGGGGCAAGAAACAGCCCGTATCTGAATTCGTTGTTATATGCTCTCATCTCTTCGATAAAGTGTGCCCTGGTAAAGATCTTCTGTGGCTATTACGTGATGTATTGTATTTATTACCTCTCTTTTCTTCAAGGCCCACATGGGTGCGACAAGTTCATCAGGGTGCGGATCACCAGTAATGCGCTGTATTACCATGTCTTTGGGAAGACAAGCAATAAACCTTGCCACTGCAATAGCATAGTCTTCCATGGTAAGTGGTGTGTAGATCCCCTTTTTATACATGTCCTCCATTACAGTAGATTTCACTACATAAAGCAGATGGATCTTTAGATCTGTGATGGGAAGGCTTGCTACCAATCTGGCAGTGGTTTCATACATGCCCATGTCTTCTCCGGGCAGACCAATAATCACATGTGCACATATCCTTATATTGTAATCGGCTGTCAAACCAACCGCATCAACAAATGTCTTTACATCATGCCCTCTGTTGATAAGCCTTAATGTCTCATCACTGGCAGATTGCAGGCCATATTCTATCCATACAAGCCTGGAATCCGCATACGACTCTATTAATCCCAGCACATCCTTATCAACGCAGTCAGGACGCGTCCCAATGGCAATCCCTACGATCTCAGGATATGGGAGTATGGTGTCGTATATGGCCTTTAATTTCTCTAACGGTGCGTATGTATTTGAATACGACTGAAAGTATGCAATAAAAGAACTTGCCTTATACCGCCTTTTCATGGCCTCCATCTGGGTCTCGATCTGTTCCTTCAGGCCCTGGCCCCTTGCATACGCACCAGTGCCCGAGCCATGAATATTACAGTATATGCATCCGCCCTTTTTATCCCTGTCCCTGTGTGGGCAGGTAAGCCCTGCATCGAGGGTGATCTTTTGCACCCTGCGGGCAAACTGTTCTCTTAAAAATGAGCTGAATGTCCTGTAATATGTATCCATCAAAATGGGAAGTTAAATTCACCCAGGTTAAGGCCTTTTATAAGATCTTTCATAATAATCTGAAGGGGCTTGTTTATAGGAATACCTTGCTTTTTGCGCGTCTCTACCATCTCAAATTCCTTTTCTCCGGCAATATATATCCTGTCTTGAGATGGCGCCCTGGTAGAAGACCTGATCTCCCGCAGTATGGCTCCCGTAGTCTTCTTAAATACATCTAGTGGTACAAAGCTTTCTATATTAATAGCCACAAAAAAATGCCCTAGCTTATGATGCACCTTTTTTTCACCCTCAAACCCGCTTAAGGCCTTGCCAAAACTGCCCCCACAAAGCGAAGCGCACAGTATCTCTATCATGACACCTAACCCATATCCCTTGTATCCCGCCAAATCCTCTCCTGCACCGCCTAAAGGTAGTAGTGCTGCTTTTCCATCTACAAGGTCTTTGAGAAGTCTTTGGCTGTCAGTACAATCCCTGCCCTCCCTATCTATTGTAACACCTGGGGGGGTATCTTTACCTTCTCTTGCATACACCTCAATCTTGCCCCTTTGGGTAATAGATGTTGCAATATCCAGCAAGAACGGATACTTATCATCTGCAGGTGCGCCAAAACTTATTGGATTGGTGCCTATTACCGGGTCCACGCCAAATGTGGGGGCAACCGACGGCCTGGCATTGGAAAATGCAAGACCAACCATGCCGCTATTTACAGCCATGGCAGGATAAAAACCGGTGATACCAAAATGTGAGCTGTTTCTTACAGCTACCATACCTATATTACTTTCCTTTGCCTTGTCGATTGCGAGCTGCATAGCACGGTATGCGATCACATGCCCCATGCCATGACCCCCGTCGATCACTGCAGTATTTGCCGTCTCTTTTATAATGGTCTGCCTTGTAACAGGCAATTGTATGCCGTCTCTGATGCGATCCACATACATCTTAAACCTTCCTATGCCATGAGACTCTATACCCCTCAAGTCAGACTCTATTAAAACAGTCGAACACACTTCGGCATCATCCTTTGGGACACCAAGTGCAATAAAACCCTCTTTCATAAATCGTTTGAGCTCTCTGTACTCTACCATTACAATTTCGCTAACCATACCTACATCTCCTTAAACTTATCAGTTATTCTACAAATACTTACATTCATCCCCCCTCAAGTCAATAGAAGGCTACGGGGTCAGTTCGCAACATTTAACATTTCCGGTGCCTATCGAATTTGTCATTGCGAGCGCAGCGAAGACAAAATATGGGACCCACACGAAGTGTGGGGGCTTAAGCGAAATGAAGAATCTAAAGGTTGAGATTGCCACGCTGCCTGTACCTTGGCAGGTCACTAAAGCCCATCGCAATGATTTAATTGTAACTTAGTATAACCCCTGGATTCAACTGCCCGCAAGTTTAAATGGGCTGATTCCCAGTGCGCAGTCCGGATTGAATATATGGAAACCATATCAAAACATTTTTTGGGTGGCCCGAATTGTATATAAATAGCAGTTATATGGGCTTTGGGATTGAAAGCTAAATACAATATATGGTCACTCTGACTAAAAAGGCAGAGCCAAGTGGTCCTGCCTTCAGTGTTCAATCTAAAGATTAATTAGCTATTTTTGTTTATCCTCCTGAATTCATTACTGCCAATCAGTCCAAGACCAAGTAGCGAC
>JAGGYK010000169.1 GCA_021162585.1 Deltaproteobacteria bacterium | reverse complement strand
TTGCTACCCATCCATCCACCACAATAGGCGAACCCATACGAGCACTCAATCGCAAAAGAACACACACAAAAGGGGCTAAATCCCACTCATGGGTATATATGGCTTCACAACCCGGGGTGCCTTACTACTAAATATGAAAAAAGGGGACATTTTTGCTCTGTACTTAAGGGGACATATTGACTCGGCTTTAACAGGGTGTATACCAAGCTCTGCCTCCCCAAAAGTCCCCAGGATTGAATATGCTTGGTTCAGGCTTCCATTATCGGAGAGCTTAGAGATCGTCTTTACGCAGATCCCAGAAAAACAACCCCCCCACGAGGTCTATTAGTTCGATTGGATCCACGCCCAGGTCCAATCCTATGATGCCGGCCTGGAACCCGAAGACGAACCACATCAAGGACATCCAACACCCGGTTCGGGACATAGGCCACGATCCGGTGCAACACGCCAGGCCCGCTATCTGCGTCAGGCTCGGAGCTAAACGCAGGGACACTGGTTAGAAGCAGGAAAAACAAAACGACAACCATAATACGCATATTCTGGGCTTCCTTTTACGCTTTCTGATTACTCAGGGTTCTCTTTGATTTATATGTAATCTGCTTAATCATTATATTACTTTGCGGCTTTATTGAGCCCTAAATTGCAAAATGTCGCAATTTAGCTGTAGACCCTTACTGCTTCTGTGGAATAAAAAAGGCCGTGAATTTTTTCCATGGCCCTTTTAGCGCGTCAGCTAAAAGGCCTTTTTTAAGGTCTCTAAGGCCACCTCATAGGTGAGATCCTTGGGATTATAGGTGTGGGCGCCATCGTTTATGGCTGCCTGTGCAATAGCTGGTAGATCATCTTCTGTGACCCCTGCGTCAGATAGCCGTGTGGGCAGGCCCGAGACCTGGTTGAGGCGCGTCAAGAGATTTCTCACAAGAGAGATAGTCACCTGGGCCTGATCCCTGGGCTCCAGGTATTCTACAGAGCTGCCAAGGGCGCCTGAAATTCCTGCGATGTATTCAGGGATCTTGTCGAGGTTGTACTCAAGGACCCATGGGAGGAGTATAGCATTTGCAACCCCATGAGGCACATGGCATACAGACCCAGATGCATGAGCCAGAGAGTGCACCATACCCACGTTTGAATTGGAGAAGGCAATTCCTGCAAGAAGGGCTGCATTGGCCATACCAATGCGGGCTTCCTTATCCTTGCCGTTGGATGTTGCCCTTACCAGGTAGCGCCTGATAAGGTCAATAGCTACCTTTGCAAATACATCGTCAATGGGGTTTTTCTGCAGGCACGTATATGCCTCAATTGCATGGGTAAGCGCATCCATGCCGGTTGCAGCTGTCATCTTTGGAGGTAAAGACAAGGTCATCCTGGGGTCTATCACAGCCACATCTGGATAGAGCTTATCAGACAGGAAAGCCATCTTCACGTTTTCTTCCTCATTATAGACCACAGCAGCCTTTGTCACCTCGGAGCCTGTACCAGCAGTAGTGGGTATCGCGATCATGGGCTTTAGGTCCTTGATGATATTCTCTACTCCTTGAAATTTTAAGAGGTCATCCGATCCTTCAGAGACCACAACGTTGGCCCCCTTTGCCGTGTCCATGGAGCTGCCGCCACCCACTGCAATAAAGCAATCACATTTCTCTTTTACGAAGAGCTTAGCAAGCTTGTTGACTATGCGATTGCTGGAGTCCTGGGGGACTTCGTCAAAGATATAGCCAATCTCGCGGTCAGAGTCTGCAAATGCAGTCTTCACAATATCTATAAGTCCTGCGTCTACCACACCCTTGTCTGTGACGACCATGGCCTTTTTGCAGCCCAGAAGTTCCATCTCAAAGGGGATATTACTCATGGCCTTCTGACCTGAAAGGATTTTTACTGGACAATAAAATTGGTAGTAATTTGGTATCATTTCCTATTCCTCCTTTTCTTACGTTTTTAAGGCTTGAAGTCAGACCATCTGCCTGATGAGCGCAGGTAATAAGGCAACGTAGACCTTGCCTTTTGTTATGAGCTGGCCCAGGCTCAGCTTTGGCGGCTCCTTGAATATCCTCTTGAGAATAATCCCCGGGAACAGATAGGTCTGAACAATAGCTAATGCCCTGTTCAGCTCCATGGCATAGCTGATGTTGCCCTTAACGAGCACCCTGCACTCTGCTACAGCCTGATGGGAACTCATCAGGCCTGTAAAAACCAGAACCCCTGAATCAAGATTTTTGAAGAGAAATGTTACATCCGGAGATAAAAGACCCTTCCCCAGATAGTGTGTCATATCCCCTCTTTTTTCCAGGGTGATATATGGACCCTTGGGGAGGACCCCTACCGCAAACCTTCTCCCATCATTCCAATTAGCGATCTCTGCCTGAAATTCAGGCACCCTCTTAGCAACCTCCTCAAAGGCTGCTGCGAGTGCAGAAAGAGAGATATCGAGCAATGCATACTTCGCCTTTGATTGGACCGTTGGATAGAAGGGAATCCCTCGAATCAGGGCCATGCCCTTTTGGATGTCAATATCCATTATACATATTCTCCTTTACGTGTGAATGCTAGTAAGAAGATAACTGAGATTATATAAATGTCAATAGGGGTCTGCAAATTTTAACTAGATATGTCCAGTTTTGAGGTGAACCAGGATAAAGACTAATACCAGATTGCAATCAAGTCATTGCGGGCTAAGCGATCTCGCACATCATAAGTAATTGTATTTATTAGATTGCTTCGGGCTAAGGCCCTCGCAATGACCCCTAGACATGATTTTTTACGAAAGTGTCAAGCCTTGCTGGTCACCAAAAGTCTATCCTCTACTCCATCATGGTTACGCGCCACAAGAGTCCCATAAATGGTAGTATCAGCCATAAGCACTGCAAATAAATATTGAACAGCCTGCTATCAAAGATCCTGCGCTCAGTACATATATCAATACCCTTTGCCAGGAAAAACAGAGGAGGTATAAGGCCATAGGAGAGAGCAGGCGTAACTTTTAAGGGAAAGCTTAAAAATAATATCAATGCCATGCCCATAATGTTATATTCTATCGTTAGGATAGCCTTTGGCTCGTTCAAATATCTGGCCATACTCATTTTTCCCTGAATAGAGTCTCTTTCTATATCTTTTAATCCCTTAAGTATCTCAATTCCTAAGTAATGTGTGGCAATATATGCACCCAGGATAATGATAGCTGGATGCACAGTAGCCCTGGCCAGGCTTAATGGCACAACAATAGATGCAATTATAAATACGATAAAGCCAAAGATAGAGCGTACATAGTCTTCAACATCTCTAATACAGAGTAGAGGCCTTAAAAAGGCTACACTTGCTACCAGCATAAGCCCTTTTGGGCCAATAGACATGTAAGCAAAGACATTTGCAATGCCAGCACATATTCCCCACCTTATCCATTGAGAAGGCTGCCTTATCCGGTTAGCAGAAGAGAATGTAAGAAAAAACACAGATAACAATATATACCAATTATATCCGAGGCCACAAAAGACAAAAGCAGCCATTGCAAGACCAAGACTGCCCAGTGATGGGCAGATAGGGCTATAAGCAATATGATCAAGAGCGGTCTGCTTCAGGCCTGGGCCAGTCTTTACCCTTTTTAGCATGGAAATGCATTCTTCTATGACCCATTGTGGAGTGGATGCACCAGCAAGGATGGCAACCTTACTCATTGATTTTGTATCAATCCCTTCTAGTTCAGATGCCGCTTCTATTCTTATTACCCTTTTCCCATAAGAGCGGGCTATCTCTTCCAGCCTTGACGTATTAGCAGAGTTCCTCCCCCCTACCACAATAAATGTGTCATGATTTTTTGCCAGGTTTCCGACCTCTTTCTGACGTCCAGTCGTTGATTCGCATATAGTACCAAACACATCGATAGCATGGGCCTTGCCTCTCAGGATGGTTATAATCTTTTTATACAGGGACACGTCAAAGGTGGTTTGTGCAACTACCGCCATCCTTTCTACGTTCTCAGTCTTATTGGCATCTTCTATCCCCTGAATTACTTTGCCTTTGTCTCCAGCCATAGCCAGGTGGCCGTCTACCTCAGGGTGGTCTTTATCACCAATAATTACTATCACATCACACGACTTTGTTGCACGTTTTATAAATGAATGAACCTTCAATACCATGGGACAAGTGGCATCTATGACCTTTATCCCTCTGGCCTTTAAGGTCGCCTTTTTTTCGGGTGCAATTCCGTGTGCCCTGACTATCACAATGTCGTCAGGCTTTAGGGATGGGTCTAAGGGGTCTTCTATGATACCTATACCACGGTTTAAAAACGCTTTTATTACCTGCGGGTTGTGGATTATTGGGCCTAAGGTATATATCTTTACTCCTGGATTCCTGTGCCTTACCTTAAAGGTTATATCTAAAGCTCGCCTTACACCAAAACAAAACCCTGCATTTTTTGCTACAGTGATCTTCATATATCTACCTTGTATACGGCATGCATAAGATATTCCTGATTGCCCTTGGCCCCTTTTATGGGCGATGGTATTACCCCTGAAACATAAAGACCTTTATTTATCAAAAAACTTTTTATATCTGATATAGCCTCTAATATTACCCCCTCATCTTTTACAATTCCTCCTCTTTTAACATGTTCTCTTCCAGCTTCAAATTGTGGTTTTATAAGTGCAATAATATCTGAATTTGATCTTAACACTTCAAGTACAGGGGGTATTACAAGCTTTAGTGATATAAAGGATACATCAAATGTGGCTATATCACATAACTCTGGGATCAATGTCTTATCAAGTGTTCTGGCATTTATACCTTCTAAGTTTACGACCTTTCTATGATTCCTAAGCTTCCAATGGAGTTGAGAATGACCCACATCCACTGCATATACCCTTTTGGCCCCTCTTTTAAGAAGTATATCTACAAACCCCCCTGTCGATGCCCCTATATCAATGGCAATCTTACCCTTTGGATTTACTTTAAAGAAATCTAGAGCTGCCTCTAATTTTAAAGCAGCCCTGCCTACATAGGGGAATGTCTCTTTTAATGTTATGCTGGATTCTGAATCAACGGGTGTACCTGCCTTTGTTATAACCCTGCCATTTACTATTACATCACCTGCCATGATAAGGGCTACAGCCTTTGATCTCGTATCTGCCATCTCCTTTTCTACAAGCAGTTTATCAAGGCGCACCTTCATATGATCTGTCTTATAGCCTTTTTTATGCCATCGATATCAAGCCCCAACATTTTTTTTAATTGGTCGGTAGAGCCATGCTCTATAAATCTGTCTGGAACACCTAAAAGCTTGAATCTGATAGGTATATCTATATCATGTAAAATCTCTAATATTGCACTACCCACACCACCCTTGGCTGAGCCGTCCTCAAGGACGAGAAATCTACCTCTGCTTTCCTTTACCATGGCCCTTATGGTAGCTGAATCTATTGGCTTGGCATATACAAGGTCTACAATGGCCATATCCATCATATCCGTTGCCTCTAGCGCTGTGTAACATAAAGGCCCTATACAAAATATAACGGCCTTTGATCCTTTTTTCAAAACTTCTGCTCTACCTTTTTTTAAGCCTGTGTATTTTAGGGGTTGGGGAACTACATTGCCCCTTGGATATCTAATGGCAACAGGGCCGTGCATCTTAAATGCCCGATCTAGCATTTGGGCAAGCATAATCTGATCTCTGGGTATCATTAGTGTTATATTGGGTATACTCCTTAGAAAGGCTATATCAAATATACCATGATGCGTGGCCCCATCAGGGCCTACTATGCCTGCCCTATCAATAGCAAATATAACAGGGGCATTTTGCAGGGCCACATCATGTATAATCTCGTCATAGCCGCGCTGTAAGAATGTGGAGTATATGGCCACAACAGGGCGCAAACCATTCATTGCCATACCAGCAGCCATGGTTACTGCATGGCCCTCTGCAATCCCCACATCAAAAAACCTATCAGGAAATTTTTTGGCAAAGGGCTTTAGCCCTGTGCCGGCAGTCATGGCAGCAGTGATTGCAACAATCTTTGGGTCACGCTCGGCAAGATCTGTCAGCACATCTCCAAATACATGGCTATAGGTAGGGTTGTTATCTGTGACCTTTGCCTCGCCATTTTCCAGATGGAATTCGCCTACGCCATGGAAGTGTTCAGGGTCTCTTAGGGCAGGCGTATACCCATACCCCTTTTGGGTAAGTACATGTACAAGTAGAGGGCCTTTCATCCTTGAAATATTCTCGAATGCCTCCACCAAATGGGCTATATTATGTCCATCTATAGGGCCAATACATCGAAACCCCAGCTCTTCAAACAGTATGGCTGGAGCCACTATCCCTTTAAGGTTACCTTCTATGAGTTTTGCGATCCTAAAGAGCCTTTCACCCACTAGAGGTAAACCCTTCAGGGTTGGCTTTATACCTTCTTTGATATCTCTTACCTTCTTTGATGTCATAACCCTGCTTAGATAATCTGCTATGGCCCCTACTGTCTTTGATATGAATACCTTATTATCGTTTAAGACCACGATAAGATCTTGTTTTTTCTCTCCTACAAAGTTTAAGGCTTCAAGTGCAAGACCAGAGGAAAGAGAACCATCTCCTACTACAGCTATTACTTTGTTTTTTGATCCTGCCTTTTTTATGGCCTCACAAAGGCCGCTCGCAGCTGAGATGGCATTACCCGCATGTCCTGAAACAAAGGAATCATACGGGCTTTCCTTCGGGTTAATGAAAGGGTGAAGCCCTCCTAGTTGTCTCAGGGTGGAAAATTGATCCTTTCTGCCTGTGAGTATCTTATGCGCATAACTTTGATGTCCAACGTCCCAGAGTATCTTGTCAGAGGGCGTATTAAATACATAATGCAGAGCTATGGTCAGCTCCACAACCCCTAGGCTAGAAGCAAGGTGTCCACCTGTCTGGCTAACCTCTTTTAAGATAAAAGATCGTATTTCTTTGGCAAGATCTTGCAAATCTGATACACTAAGGTTTTTTAAGTCCTTTGGTAAAGATATCCTTGACAAAATGTCCATTTTTATCTTACCCTCTCTAACATACTAAGTGCCAAATCTTTAAGTATGTGAGTAGTTTCTTTGTCCCCTGGTATCTCGGATAATGCCGATATAGCCCTACTTGTAGCACTCTTTGCCCATTGTAGCGCCCCATTCAACCCAAGGACCTTTACCACAGTAGCCTTGCCTTTTGTATCATCCTTTTTAGATGCCTTTCCTAAGTTGACCTCATTTGAGGTTATATCCAGTATATCATCTATGGCCTGAAAGGCCAGCCCAAGGTGAGTCCCATAACTCACAAGGGCATCTATCTGGCTCTTATTTCCACCTCCTATCTTCGCGCCAGCATACATACATAACTCAAAGAGTCTAGATGTCTTTAGGCGATGCATCCCCTTGACATCCTCAAGAGATATCTCTTTACCTTCTGTGATAATATCCTGATATTCCCCTAGTATAAGTCCGTTTATCCCACATGTGCGTGCGATCTCCTCTATAATGTCGTTTTTTACATCCAGGGGATACGGGGAAGAGCTGATAACAGATATTGCTAAAAATATAAGACCATCACCTGCAAGGATAGCAGATGCATCTCCAAACCTTTTATGACAGGTAGGCAGCCCTCTCCTTAGGTCATCATTATCGATCGCGGGTAGGTCATCATGTATCAGGCTAAAGGTGTGCAACATTTCTATGGCAAGACCTGCATGCAGGCTGTTTTCCCCTTTAGAGCCTACCATCTCGCACCCAAGCATGGTAAGGATAGGTCTAATTCGCTTGCCTCCTGCAGTTAGACTATATGCACAGGCATCAAAGATCCCTGATCCATTATTGTTTTCTTTAAGATATTTGCTCAAAAAGTCCTCAAAAATGGCCTTTTTTTGAGCAAGTATGGCATCTATTTCCAATCTAGTATCCCCTGCAAGTTGTCTTGTGATAGATGAAAATTACCATGTAATCAGCCATACTTCAAGATACAAACAAGATACCAAACCAGAGATCCAGTATATACAAACCCCTATGCCTGCAAGGCAGACACAACTAAAGATGAAAATATGGCATTTTCATACGAATTCTATCCCTGTAGGGCCCGTTCCCCGGACGGGCCGATGAGGGCATCGGCCCTTACTAGATTAATCGAACACCTCTAAAGTTTTACAACCTATTGGAGTTAAAGGAATCTTTAATATTTTTTAGCTGAACGCTGATAGCTAAGTGCTTACTTGTTACGTCCCCATATTCCATGAGGATAAATACTTTTCCTGCTCTGGGGTCAAAGTATCTATCTTTATGCCCATACTTTCAAGTTTTAGTCTTGCAATGTTTTTGTCGATGTCCTCTGGGACAGGATAGACATCAGGTCTGAGTTTATCAGAATTATATCTTAAGTATTCAGCGCTTAGGGCCTGGTTTGCAAAGCTCATGTCCATGACAGCAGAAGGATGGCCCTCTGCAGCACCCAGGTTCACAAGTCTTCCTTGGGCAAGAAGATATATATTCCTACCATCTTCGAGCGTATACTCTTCTACAAACGGTCGAATCTCTCTGTGGGCCTTTGAGATCTCTTCCAGACTCTCTATACCTATCTCTACATTAAAATGCCCGGAATTGGCAACAATTGCTCCATCCTTCATGGTCAGGAAGTGCTCTTTCCTCAGTACACTACAATCCCCTGTTACTGTACAGAAAAAATCGCCTATTGTAGCTGCCTCTTCCATTGGCATTACCCTAAACCCATCCATTGTTGCCTCCAGTGCTGCCAAAGGGTCTATCTCTGTGATTATTACATTAGCACCCATGCCCTGGGCCCTTCTGGCAAGCCCTTTCCCACACCAGCCATAGCCTGAGACCACAAAGTTGGCCCCTGCTATAAGCCTGTTTGTAGCCCTTATTATACCATCTATAGTGGATTGGCCTGTGCCGTAACGGTTATCAAACAAAAATTTTGTCTTTGCATCATTAACAGCGATTATAGGGTATGCAAGTGCCCCTTGCTCTGCCATGGCCTTTAATCTGATTACTCCTGTTGTAGTTTCTTCCGAACCCCCTATGACACCCCCGATAAGGTCTTTGTGCCTTGTGTGGAGTGTGGATACAAGATCAGCACCATCATCCATGGTTATGTTGGGGCCACCTTCTAATACAGATTCTATGTGCTTATAATATGTATCATTGTCCTCACCCTTGATAGCAAATACAGGGATCTTATGTTCAGAGACCAGGTATGCAGCAACAGCATCCTGTGTTGATAAGGGATTTGATGCACACAAAAACACATCTGCGCCTGCCTGCTTTAGGGTAATGACAAGCATGGCTGTCTCTGTTGTAACATGCAGGCATGCACCAACCACAAAGCCTGTAAGGGGCTTTTCCTTTGAGAATCTGTCCATTATATCCTTTAAGACAGGCATACTCTTAGCAGCCCATTCAACCATGCCTTTTCCTACATGAGAGAGGCTCAAATCCTTTACATCATATTCCATTATACACTCACCCTTTCTTTTAAGATATCTACCATATCAGTTTTCTCCCACGTGAATTCGGGCTCGGTCCTGCCGAAGTGTCCATAGGATGCAGTCTTCTTGAAGATTGGCCGCAAGAGATCCAGCTTTTCTATGATCTGTTTTGGCTTTAGTGGAAATGCATCTCTTACTAACCTATCAAGCCTTTCATCTGATATAGAACCAGTACCAAATGTATCAACCATCACAGATACAGGGTCTGCAACCCCTATTGCATAGGCCAATTGCAACAGACATCTCTTTGCAAGGCCTGCTGCCACAATGTTTTTGGCTATGTATCTGGCCATATATGATCCGCTTCTGTCCACCTTGGATGGGTCCTTACCTGAGAAGCACCCCCCACCATGAGAGCCATACCCACCATATGTATCCACTATAATCTTGCGTCCGGTTACACCACAATCAGCATGAGGTCCCCCTACGACGAAACGGCCTGTAGCATTTATATAATACTTTGTATCTTTATCAAGAAGATGAGACGGAATAACCTTCTTTATTACCTCTTCCATCACCCCTTCCTTTATCACATCATAATCCGTATCCGGACTGTGCTGGGCAGCGATAACAATAGTATCTATCTTCACTGGCCTTGAATCTTGATATTGGACGCTCACCTGGGACTTGCCATCTGGCCTGAGAAACTCTAGCCCCCCTGTCTTCCTTACAGTTGCTAGTCTTTTTGTAAGGAGCTGTGCATAATGTATGGGAGCTGGCATGAGTACATCTGTCTCATCGCATGCATAACCGAACATTAGACCCTGATCACCTGCCCCCTGCTCTTTATACAGACCATTACCTTCTGCCACGCCCTGGGCAATATCAGGGGACTGTCTGTCTAATGATACCAGAATACCACATGTTTCCCAGTCAAAACCCATACTGGAGTCGGTATACCCAATCTCCTTTATGGTTTGTCTCACTATATGAGGGATATCTGCGTAGTGTGTTGTTGTAATTTCGCCTGATACTATAGCAAAGCCAGTTGTGACGAGAGTCTCACAGGCCACATGCGCACCTTTGTCATTGGCTATAATATCATCCAGTATTGCATCAGATATCTGATCTGCTATCTTGTCAGGATGACCTTCTGTAACAGACTCAGATGAGAATAAAAAATTTCTGCCGATCATTACTTGTTTCTCCTAATATTTATTTGTTTGACTGGTATGAAGCTATTCCACCGGATATTATCATCTTAAACGCCTCCTGCACGGATATGTCTAATGGTATTATGTCTTTTTCCGGGACCATGAGAAAGAAGCCAGATGTAGGGTTCGGAGTAGTAGGCAAAAACACGTGAATCATAAGACCTTCTTCTGAAAGATTTTTGTTTACATACCCTTCCTTTGTCACAAAGGCGAGGCAGTAAATCCCTTTTCTTGGATATTCTATTATCACTACCTTACGGAAGGCAATACTCTTCCTGAGCATAAATCCTTCCATGATTTGCCTTATTGCAGAATAGATGGCGCCTGCTATAGGGATCTTTGCCAGCACTTCGCTGAACCATTGCATTGCCCTGGCCCCAATAATGTTTTGTGTAAATGCCCCAACAAAAAGGATTGCCAAAATAGCTATAAAAATCCCTACTATATCAGCTACTGGACCACGGCCAAGCCCTGCACTTTGTGCAACCCAGTGTATTATGACCAGTATTATATATATGGTAATAAATAATGGCAACAGTATAAGGGCTCCTGTAAGAAAGTAGGACCTGAGCTTTTTCCAGAGGGTTGAAGGATACATGCTATTTCCTCTTCAAACCAAGCTTTTTGGCAATGGTGGAAGGATCTGCCTCCATGGAGATAGGTCTGTTTTTAAGCTCATCTTTGGTTTTTATGCCGTATGCTGAATCAAAGGAATTGTTAAAATACATCTGCTGGAATGTTGCAAATTTGAGCTGTTGGGAAGTGGAATCCACCACAAACCGTTTTGTCTTATTTATCATACCAGCATTGATAGCCCTTCTTAGACCAGCTACTGACTCTCCCCCCTGAGTACATACTGGATGGCCATGTCGGTTTGCCGTAAGCATTCCTTCCATGATCTCTGTTTCTGTTACAGAGATGGTATAAAATCTATCACTAAAATAGCCCTCTACCAATTGTTTCACCTTTGGGAAGGATACAGGATCACCTATCATAGAGGCCTGTGCCACTGATGGAGACACCTTGACTGGTTCATACTTACCTGTATCCCTCCACCTGACAATTGGGTCTGCATGGTGACTCTGCACACCCAGGATCGTGGGCAGATTATCAATTATATGAAGTTCATACAAGTCAACAAACCCTTCCATAATGGCGGTGATGTTTCCAGCATTGCCAATAGGTACTACAACTGTCAGATTGGTTGTATCCCAATCTAGCTGTTGTGCTATTTCATATGCATAGGATTTTTGGCCTACTATCCTTACAGGATTTTTAGAATTTAGTAGGAAGACATTATAATCCCGAGCCAATTCTTCAACTATACGCATGCAGTCATCAAATACTCCGGGAATCTCTATAACATTGGCCCCAGAGCCTAAAGGCTGGGATAGCTGCTGTGGTGTTACCTTGCCCTTTGGAAGCAGTACAACTGACTTAACCTTTGATTTTGGCAGATAGCTCAGATATAGCGATGCTGCTGCAGATGTATCTCCTGTGGATGCGCATATACCCAGGACACACTCCAGATCTTTTATCCTTATAATATGATTTAAGAAACTGATAGCCGAGGCCATACCCCTATCTTTAAAACTGGCAGATGGACTAAGGCCATCATTTTTTACCAGAAAGCCTGCGCCTACCCATGCGCTCAATTCCTGATTAGCCTTTACTATTGGTGTCTGGCCCTCGCCTAGATAGATTATGTCTTCAATGGGTAGCATAGGTAATATCAACTCATGAAACCTGAATATACCTGAAAGTTCCAGGTGAGTGGCCATCTTCCTTGCATCAAATATCTCTGCCCACTTTCTACCTGATCTGGCCTTAAGACGATCAAACTTAGTGTCTTCTACCTTTAAAAGCGAGCCGCATTTGGGGCATGTGTATATAAACTCATATATATCATATATCCTGCCGCAATTTATGCACCTATAAACAAGGTTGCCTGCAACCTCTGGTATGTAATCTACTGCCATTATTTTAATCCAACACTAAGTTTTAGTCTTTTTCTTCTTGTGTGGCCATATTTCAAGGGCAAGTTTCCCAGGTGCTGATAGAATTTTTTCAGGGCAACGAAATATCTATCTATGTATTCATTAACACCCAATTAAACCCTTTCTAAATCCCACAAGAATGGGTAGTCTATAATAACATATTGACTTTTTCAACACTTTTTTGGCAGGCTACCTTATATTCTATTCCAGCAAGGGGGCAAAGATGGAGATCTTAACTGATATAAACCTTTCGGGGGTCAATAAGAAAGGTAGCGGAAAGGTAAGAGAGATATTCGAAATAGATAAAGAGCATTTATTGATAGTGACCACAGATAGGATCTCTGCCTTTGATGTGATACTTAAAGATGCCATACCAAATAAAGGGCTAGTATTAAACCAATTATCGCTGTTTTGGTTTGAGATGTCACGTTCTATCATACCCAATCATGTGGTAGCATCTGAAATAGAAAAATTTCCTGCTCCCTTTAATAATGACAGAAGGCTTTCTGGCAGGTCTATGCTAGTAAAAAAAGCAAGGCCGCTACCTGTAGAGTGCGTTGTGAGGGGTTATCTTGCCGGGTCTGGCTGGAAGGAATATAAACAAAAGAACTCTATCTCTGGAGTAGCCCTCCCAGAAGACATGGTAGAATCACAGAAGCTTAAAAGTCCTATATTCACACCTACTACCAAGGCTGAGATAGGTCAGCATGATGAGAGTATAGATATAGATACTGCAGCCAGTATGGTAGGCGCCTCGCTCATAGATAAGGTAAGAGATATATCAATAAAGATATATTCTTTTGCCTGTGAATTTGCCCTTGAAAAAGGGATCATAGTAGCTGATACAAAATTTGAGTTTGGGCTTATAGGAGATAACCTTATCCTTATCGATGAGGTGCTTACCCCTGATTCATCAAGATTCTGGCCTTTGGATGACTATGAACCAGGCAGACCTCAGCTGAGCTTTGACAAACAATTTGTGCGAGACTATCTTAATACTCTGGAGTGGGATAAAAGGCCTCCTGCGCCAGGGCTACCCAAAGACATTGTTGAAAAGACTTCAGAGAAATACATAGAGATCTATGAGAGACTTACAGGAAAACGCCTTATAGGAAATAGTTCAATCCAAAATGCAAATTGAGCAATGGAAAAAAAGAGATATCCGGGATACCGTATGAACCAGCCTCGCGAGGTGTTTTTTTTAATCATATAATTTTCTATTTTACTTACTCACCAAGGTCCCCGGTCACGTCGCATATCCCAGATCCACTATTATTTATCGGTAGTAGTGGCAGGAAACATTATGTTTTATATGAAAATAGCTGTCAGCTCTCAGCCATCAGCATTCAGCTTAAAGAGGAATATGAAAGTAATTTTAATCACTTACGAGAGGAGGGATGGGTGACTCTTGAGCGGATCTTCCATCGCGATTTGCTAATACATCCTTAGGCGTTGCTTAAAGGGGTATCGCTCCCTTCTGAGCCTGAAAGGCGAATAGGGAGCGCCCGTAAGCA
>JAGGYK010000001.1 GCA_021162585.1 Deltaproteobacteria bacterium | reverse complement strand
GCGGCATTTCAAATCAAGGCGAACCTGAATCCACAGGCCACTGACCCCATAAGCCACACCTCCGCCAGTGACCACTCTACCTTCTCCTACCACCACTTGTCATCTGCAAAATCCTATGGTAGACCCCTCTTTTCCTTTTTAAGTATCTTGAGTATTATCTCCGTACAGTAGCCATTTAATATCCCCGTAGCAACAGAGACCACAAGGAGTACTGGTATAAGGTGCACAAGGGTTACATGCCTTACTATGATGGTGCTTGCAATAATCACCTGGGTTGTAATGTGGCTGGTAGCACCGCCTACGCTTACACCTATTGGAGAAAATAGTGTCTTTGGGAGGCCCCACATAACAAGGGCAGCTACTATTCCACCGCTAAGTGAGAGTAGGAATGATGGGGTAAACATGCTACCTGAAAATAGACTTCCAACAAAGACCCTTGTGAGAACAATTACAAGGCCCCATAGTCCACCAAACATATATAATGCACATAAGGTAAAGATATTTGCTAGGCCAAGCCTTAAGAATGGGGCTGGTCTAGGGATAAATGCTTCGATCCAGTGCAATATCACAGCCATGGCAATAAAGACAGCAATAATAGCGATACGTGAATTTAAGGGGTCAGGTCTTAACATTTGACATTTTTCTCTGGTTATATGATCTAATTGGGTGTCATTAGGCTCAAATGTCAAATGTTAAGACCTGACCCCTATTTCCTTTTACGGCCATGAATAAAATCCGCCCCTATTTTCTCCCTTGCGTCTATACACAACAACTGTTGCTCCCTTTATACCAGCCAGGTCCTCTACATACATAACTGCATCTTTAAAATAGCCCACTTTATCTATGAGGTGATGTTCTAATCCAATCGAGGCAGTCATTATTCTCCCATCGTTTATCAGGTCTGAATCTTCTTTTGTTAAAGCTCGCTCTGCGGCAACCTTTGAAAGGAAGTTCCTATGAAATTCCATCACAATGTCTTCTAGTATCTTTCTATCCTCCTGGGTCATCTCTCGCAAGGGATTTCCTGAATCTTTGAATCTCCCAGATGTTATAGTCTGATTTTTTATTCCTAATTTGACCATAAGCCCTTCTAGACTAATAGATGGAATCATTACGCCTATGTTTCCCACTACAGATGATGGCAGTGCTACTATCTTGTCAGAAGCAAGGGCTACCATGTATGCCCCTGATGTAGCTTGCCTTATGACGCATGCTACCACTGGGATCTTTTGAGTGTTTTTGAATTCTTTGATCCTTTTGTATATCAGCTCAGATGCTGTGACACCTCCACCAGGCGAGTCAATCTTTAAAATAATCCCTTTTATTGATTTATCTTTCCTTGCGCGATTTAAGATTGAATCAAGGCGTTCAATTGTGCCCTCTTCGGGTATTATCTTATCCTTTCTTGTTGTGATAGTTAAAAGCCCAAGGATTTCTACTACCAGGATCTTATCTTTTGTCCCTGGGATAAGGGTTCGCTCTTCTATTGGCGATAAGGTAATTATATCTTTTATGTCCAGAGATATAAATGCACATCCTTGAATTATTACTAATAGGCAAATAATTGGGATTATTCCTCTCCTCATTATTTTTTATCCTCCTTGTAGTTTTCCACCAATAGTGATCTCAGGGATCAGGATTGTAGGCTGTGCATCAGCTACAGGCACACCTTGTCCATCCTTTCCACATGTGCCAATACCAAAACCTAGGTCACTACCCACATAATCAATAGATGTAAGGATCTTAGGTCCATTACCAACAAGGGTGGCGCCTCGCAGGGGGTCTCCCACCTTGCCGCCATCTATGAGATAGCCTTCTGAAACCTCGAATACAAAATCTCCATTTACTGTATTGACCTGTCCTCCTCCCATCTTTTTGACAAATATACCTCTTTCCACCTTGGATACGATCTCTTCTGGGGTAAGGCTTCCTGGCTTTATCAGGGTATTTGTCATCCTTGGTATGGGCCTATATCTGTAAGATTGTCTCCTGCCATTTCCTGTAAGTGGAAGATTATATTTATTCGCAGTTATCAAGTCTGTCATATAGGTCTTTAATACACCGTCTTCAACAAGTATGGTCTGCTTAGATGGACTGCCTTCATCATCGCAGCCAATACTCCCCCTTTTACCTACTATGGTTCCATCATCTATAACAGTTATGGCATTAGATGCAATCATCTCTCCAATTCGTCCTGAATAAACAGAAAGTCCTTCACCTGCAAGATCTGCCTCCAGGCCATGACCTATAGCCTCATGTATCATGGTGCCACCAGCTTCGCTTGAGAGTACTACTGGCATAACACCAGCAGGGGCCTGCCTTGCACTCAAACACTGGGTGGCCCTTGCTATTGCTGTTTTTGCTATCTCCTCTGGATCTATTTCATCCAGGAGTTCAAAACCCCTTGCCCCACCTGCAGGTTCGTAGCCTGTTTCTATGATACCATTTTTTGCTACTACTCCATGTACTACAAATAATATAGAGTCTCTAATATCTTCTGAGACAAAGCCTTTTGAGTTTGCAATAGATACACGTTTTTTGGACTCTCCATATATAATCCTTACCTGAACCACAGATTTATCCATACCCCAGGCCACATCTTCAGCCATTTTTATCCTTTTTATCTTGTCTTCTGAAGGGATGGAAAAAGGGTCTATATCTACCTTTGCAAGGGATCTGATTGGCCTTTTCTCAAGAGATATATTGGTATCAAAGGGGCCTTTTTTGATGGCAGATGCCACAGTAAAAGCCAAATCCTCAAGGGATGGTATGTCATTTGTGTATGCATATGAGCTTCTATCGTCAATTACTACTCTGATCCCAATCCCAGACTCATGTGTAGTGATGTATTTCTCTATACGCCTCCCTTCTGAAATAATAGATGTACCCCGGGTATTTTCTATGTAAATCTCAGAGAAGTCCCCCCCATTCTTTAATGAGATCTTTAGCAATTTTTCTATATTAATATCTTCTATACCTATCATACCAGGATTATCTTCCTAAGAGTCAAGACCTGACCCCCTATTCCTCCTTCCCAAACACCTCTGGAAACCTATCCCCAATCTCCCTGCCTAAAAACGCCTTTATCTCCTCTGCTGTCTTTATATCAAGGATATGCCCGGCTATCTGCTTGCACCTTTTAAGATCTATCCTCCTTATCATCTCCTTTACATGAGGTATGGCAAGTGCATTTGTAGAGAGCGCATCTATTCCAAGCCCTAGCAATATAGGGGTATATATGGACTCCCCTGCCATCTCCCCACACATGGATACAGCAATCCCTGCATTATGAGCCGAGTCTATTATAAACTTTATAAGCCTGAGCACCCCAGGGTGTAGAGGCTCATAGAGATAGTTCACATACTCATTCTTACGATCTATTGCTATTGCATATTGTATTAAATCATTTGTGCCTATGCTGAAGAAATCCGCCTCTTTTGCAAGCATATCTGCAATTGCAGCAGCAGATGGCACCTCTATCATAATACCCAAAGGTATGTCCTCATCAAAAGGGACTCCTTGCCTCCTCAAATCCTCTTTTGTCTCTTCAAGGATATCTTTTGCCCTTAATAACTCTTCCATCCCGGATATCATGGGAAACATAATGGATGTATTCCCAAAATGGCTTGCCATCAATATCCCCCTCAACTGGGTTTTGAATACATCCATTTCTTTTAAACAAAACCTTATTGCTCTAAGCCCCATTGCAGGATTCATCTCCATGGTAAGGTCCCCAAGGGATGAATAAAACTTGTCACCACCAAGATCTAAGGTCCTTATAATGGTATTATGCGGGGCCATTGCCTTTACCACTGTATGGTATGCCTCAAAATGCTCTTGTTGGGTAGGTATATCTTTACGATTCAGATATAGGAATTCGGTACGATATAGCCCAATACCCTCTGCGCCATGATCAATGACAGTCTTTATCTCTTCCTTAAACTCAAGATTGCCCTCTACCTTTATGCGGTGGCCATCTTTTGTAATAGCAGGGCTGCTTGCTTTCTCCTTTAACTTTAGTTCAAATGTGACATAAGACCTTGCCCTGTGCTCATATTCAGATACTTGAGTCTCTGATGGATTGACAATCACAATCCCTGAAATACCATCTAAGATCAACATATCCCCAGGACTTAATAGCGTAGATGCATCCTTTAGACCAACTACAGCAGGCATCTCTAAAGAACGGGCTATAATGGCTGTGTGCGATGTCTGACCACCTATGTCTGTTGCAAACCCCAATACCTTTTCCTTGCTCATCATGGCTGTATCTGCAGGAGAAAGATCATGAGCCACAATTATGCTGTTCTCTGGCAAATGAAAACCCCCTGTGTCCTTACCTGTGAGATTTCTCAATAACCTGTCCCCGACAAAGGATGTATCAGCTACTCTACTCCTTATATAATCATTGTCTATCTGAGAAAAACTCTCCTCAAGCTCCTGAAGGGCTATCTTTAGTGCCCATTCTGCATTTATTAGATCCTTCTTTATAAGCTGCTTTACCCTGCCTGAAAAAACAGGATCATGTAGCATCATAAGATGGGTCTCTAATATAAAAGAATGTTCCTTTAGACCCTCTTTTGCCTCCAGCTTTTTCTTGGCACCTTCTATCTGTGAATAAGAGACACCTACAGCCTCATCAAACCTTTTTATCTCATCACCTAATGCCCTGGGGGGAATGCGTATCCTGGGATAATGTTCTATCTTTCTCCTGTCTATTACAACCGCCTTGCCCATTACTATTCCAGCAGAGGCAGGTATACCATGAAAGATGTGCACCTGTTTTGATTTCATCTTTCCTCTCTAAAGTTTTGATTTACTAATGATGTAAGCACCTTTATAGCTTGAGTTTCATCATCACCATCTGCTGTGATCATAATCTCTGTCCCATTAGAGGCAGCCAGGGTGAGAAGCTCCATAATACTCTTTCCATTTACCTGCATACTATCCCTTATTACCATGACATCTGAAGAAAAATTACTCGCTTCTTTGGCAAATATACCCGCTGCCCTTGCATGCAGACCCAATTCATTTTTAATTGTAACCTTACTCTCCTTCATCTTATAATAGACCAAATAAGCAATACTATAAATCCTATATAAAAACTCGAAGATGTACTTATCCCTAAATAGTTCATAAACATAAATACTATAAACCCACCAAAGAGCCACCCGCCTATGGCGGGCGATACACCAGATCCTATATAAGAAGGCAGTATAAAAAGCACCACCCCAACCATAAAAGGTAGTATATATTTTATACGTTCTATCCTTTCTATGGATAAGACCTTACCCATCCTTAACACAGCACCTGGGCCATTACCATACCCTTCTTTAACCCCTTTTACCTTTATCCATATATGCACAATATTGAACAGAACAAGGGATAATATAATACCCCAGATAAGATTAATCATTACAAACATTAGGGCAAGCAATGATACTATTGGTTTTAAGGCCCCCCAGAAAAATGAATCACCTATGGCAGCTAAAGCCCCTGCCATTGACATCTTTGCCTGCCCCACAACACTGGGTCTTCCCTGTTTTTCCTGACTCAAACATATACCCATAATAAGAGGGGTCATATAGGGCTGAGTATTGAAAAAATCTATATAACGCTCTATAGCCTTCTCCACTTTGTCCCTGTTACCACCGTAAATATCCTTAAGCCCTGGGATAAGCCCGTATACAAAACCTATATTTTGCATCCCCTCAAAATTCCAGGCACCCTGAATAAAAAACGAACGCCATATGATACGTGACCACAATTTTATAGATAATGACATACCTTTAACTCTAGTACCATATACCCCGAACTCACGTCAATCACGTGTGCGGTGAGAAAGTAACTATGTGCCTTTGTCCCTCAATCTATCGGCTTTAGCCGATAGCAGTTGACTTAATAGCGCTTTAGCTCTTTGTCCATATACCAGCAAATAAAACGCATAATGATATGATATAAGGGGAATATATGCCTTTTCAAGAAGAATAGGATTTTAATATCAGGTGAGGTGATAACCAGGAATTTCTTCTTTTGTATGGCACTAATGATGAGGTCAGCTACTTTCTCTGGAGTGATAGCCGCCTTTAAAAATTTAGTCTTTGCCTTTTCAATGGCATCTTTTGCTCCAAATATCTCCACACTGTCCACCATGCCTGTAGCCACTGCACCAGGACATATTACGCTAATCCCAATATTGTGCTTCTTCAAGTCATAGCGCAAGACCTCCGACATGCCTACCAAGGCATGCTTTGTGGTGGCATACACTGTATGCCATGGCAGGCCAATGATCCCTGCTGTAGAGGATACACTTACTACATGCCCTTTTTTTGCACGGATCATCTCAGGCACAAAACATTCAATCCCATGGATCACTCCCCATAAGTTTGCATCTATTACCTTTTTCCAGTGCTCGTGGGCCATGTCCTCAATTTGAGCAAACAATGCTATTCCAGCAACATTTACCAGGATATCCAGCGGTCCAAATGCATGATGGATCTCATCAGAAAATGCCTTCACATCTTCATATTTAGAGATGTCAATTGCCTTATATTTACAGATCTGGCCTCCATCTCTTAAGATCATCTGCGATGTTTCTTCTAAGCCTTCTAGGTTGATATCTGTCAGGAACAATCGTGCTCCCAACCTGGCCATCTGGATGGCAGTAGCTCGCCCAATACCGCTGGCAGCACCTGTAATAAGAATTTTACTGCCTTGAATTTCCATAGCTCTTTTTCTCCCTTATGCGCATTAGATATCCTTCAGAGGAAAAGATGATCCTAATATAATGGCAATTCTAACAAAGGCTCAAGTTTCTCACGCAAACTAGGTTTTGTATCAAGCTCGTCCCACTTATTCCTTAAGACACCTGCATTTAAAGCCTGAGATGACATTGAAATCCCTGTATCCAAAATGATGCGTTTAGGCCCTTCAGGCTCATTGCACCATATATCCCATACAGGAAGGTCAGGGCTATTTGGATTGCCTGTATAAATAAATTGACACCAATAAGTCATCATTGCATCTGATAGCATCTTCCTTCCTGGCCGATTTTTTTGGCTCCAGGCAAACCTTAAGTTAGAGTCAGTGCTAGTATCAAAGTTAGCAAAGATAAACGGGATCTCTATGGCATGGGCTGCGCCTATAAGTAAATTAAATGGTTCTGGTTCCTCGTCCCAGGCAAATTCATAGGCATAGACACTATCCTGATGCCTGACCAGGATGCTTGCTACAGTATCAACAGCTATTGCCTCAAAGAGGCCTGAGCCTACCGATGCTACCGGTTCATAAAGCAGTATCCATAACGGGCTAATATTACCCAGTGTTAAGATATCCAGGAAGTCTATATCAGGATTGTCTGGGTCGAAATTTACAATTAGCTCATACATTTCCTCATTGCCTAGGTCGGATATGATAAATGGCAAAAACAGCTTTATTTCTTCTTTATTGCAGCCAAGGATGATCGGCACCTTGTTATAATTACCTTTGATAAGGCTTGACCACCCGTTTTCAGGTATTACTGTACCATCTTCAAATGGGGAGAATAGATCAAGAATCCCACCCCCAAGTATAGAATAGATATCCTCTGTGCTTTTGGAGCGCAGATAATCTGCTACCCAGTCATAGCCCTTTCTCAGGATAAAATCCTCAGCATCCTCTGGTGATTCTATTTCTTCAAAATCCTCAATAAGAAGTCCCACTAAGACCTCCTGTGCACTCTCCTGGCCTTTTTCCACAGGGATTGTCATTGGTGGGGCACTCTCGGCAATGGCCTGATGAAACAACCCCTTGGCTAGAGGGGATAACATGAGAGAATAGACATTATACGACCCTGCTGACTCGCCGGCAATGGTTACATTATCAGGGTCTCCACCGAAACTGGATATATTTTCTTGCACCCATGTCAGGGCCTTTATAATATCCAGTGTCCCGTAATTTCCAGAATCATCCAAAGGATCCCCGTGTTTAAGGGCAGGATGGGTAAACCAACCCATGAGTCCAAGCCTGTAATTTATGCTCACAAATATCACATTAGATCTACTCGCAAAATTTGCACCATTATACATACCCATGCCAGCCTCGCCCACG
>JAGGYK010000281.1 GCA_021162585.1 Deltaproteobacteria bacterium | reverse complement strand
TGCCGTGACCGGTATCGAAAAAGTATTGATTCCATGTAGTTCCCCCAATATTGAAGAACTACATACCAAATTATCGAACGTGACGCCAGCCTTTTTTTAACTTTTTTTCAAAGAGCTAAAGTGTTACGATTTTTTGAGTTCAGCAAGGGCATGACCAGGACCCTGGAGGCAGCAGAAAAGATGGGTATCCCATTTAAGGCCCAGGAAAAATTCATTGACCCTGACAGATGCAAAATGGGCTGTGACTGGTGTATGCTAGGATGTCCTGAAGGGGCTAGGTGGACTACACGGGAATATGTGGATGAGGCCGTTGCATATGGGGCAGACCTGCTCCATTCAACTAAAGTAGAAAAAGTCATCCTGACTGACAACAAGTCCAGGGTGCTGGGTGTAGGGCTTGCTGATGGCAGTATCATCAGGGGGGATAACATTATTCTTGCCGCCGGAGGTATCGGTAGCCCTGCCCTATTGCTGCGCTCAGGCATAAAACGTTTGGGCTCACAGGATGTTGGCACTAATTTCTCTATGGACCCGATGAACATCATCCTGGGTTTCAGCAAGGATAGCGACGGTGGGATGTGGGGAGTACAGACATTTACACACGCCATTGAATCCTTGGCTGATAGCGAAGGATTTCTCATCGGCAACTGTGCAGCCTTAGGCACATACATGGTAAATTCCTCCTTCAGGTTGAATTCTGCCCTGAAGACCTGGTACAGGGGCCCTATAATCAAAAGGGGGATAGGGCTTTTTGTAAAGTTATCTGACGAACCCCACGGGGTTATCCAAGCAAATGAGAAAACAAACAAACCATTCACAGAGCTTGATAACAAAAGGATGGACAAGGGAACTGACATATCAAAAGAGATTTTGATATCAGCTGGCGCTGATCCCTCTTCCTTTTCAATTTTGAAATGGGCAGGAGGTCATCCAGGCGGCACAATTGCCATGGGCAAAGCAGTAAACAAAGATTTCTCCACTGAGGTGCAAGGACTGTATGTGTGCGACGGGAGTCTTATGCCAGTATCTCCTGGGGTACCCCCTTCCCTTTCAATAGACGGAATGTCTAAACTATTGGGTAAGATATTGAGTGGACAAGTAAAGGCAGAACAAAGATTTGTAAAGAAAAAGGGCAAAAGAGCTACTGCTGCTGTAATCATTCAGTGAAGCACAAGATTGCAAGGCACAAAGTGACAAAGGCTCATAGGAACAAAAAATTAGTAAGGCTCTATAAGCCGCCCATAAGTGCAGAGCTAATACTGAGGAGTTTTCTTAAGATATCGTACTATTCAGGTTTTTACTTTGTGCCTTTGTGCCTCAGTGCCTTTGTAACTGAATGGTTACCTGCTGCTGCATGATAGAGCTTTTTAATAGGATTTAGCGCTGCAATCGAAAGAATTATAAATTAGAGGAGGTGTTATGAAGATAATTTCAGATAAGGTATACAGCGATATGTTTTTTATAGGAGCTCTCTGGAATCTAGCTATAGGACTTGGTTGCCTTACATTGTTCAGGCTTAGTATGAGACTATTATACGGGGCTAAAGCTGTTACTAATAATATCGTAGCTACACTTCCATTAAGATTTTTCTATGGATCTGTTGCCATATTCGGGTGGGGCTATTATATGGTCTCAAGGGATCTTAAAAAGAATCGTGGTATCGTATGGATGGGAATACTTGCCAAGCTTATCATTTTTGTCACATTTATCTACTACTACCTAAAGAAAAATATTAAAATAATTCCAGTTCTTCTGGGTTTTGGAGATTTTATATTCACAATCTTATTTTCACTCTTTCTCTGGGAAACAAGAAATAATGTGGCCAAACAAATTCGTAAATCTTCTGGTTAGAAGATGAGGATTGAAAAAAGGAAGATGGTCTTATGCCCAAATATAAAATAGCGTATTCTATTACCTCTGAAGGTCTGAGGATGAAAATCTCAGGCAGAAAGAACGCTGTTATTACAGGTGCAGGATCAGGGCTAGGCAGGGCCCTTGCTATTGCCCTGGCAAGGAGAGGATGGAAGATCCTTGCAGCTGATATAGACAAACCAGAGGCTGATGTCACCCTCGAGATGGTAAAACAGGCAGGCGGCTTGGGTGAGGCAATGCATTGTGATGTAACCAAGATAGCAGATGTACAAAAAATGGCAGATTATTGCTTTGATCAGTGGGGAGGGGTTGATCTTCTGGTTAATAATGCAGGTGTAGCTGCCGGAGGGCTCACCGGTGATATACCTGTTGAGGATTGGCATTGGATCGTAAATGTCAATTTCTGGGGCATGGTCTATGGATGTCATGCACTCATCCCAAAGATGAAGGCAGCAGGTGGTGGATATATAGTAAATGTTGCATCTGCTGCAGGGTTTACGTCTTTACCTGAGATGGCCTCCTATAATGCAACCAAGGCAGCGATCATATCGCTGTCTGAGACCCTAAAAAGCGAGCTTGCCCCTTATAATATAGGCATCACCGTTGTATGCCCAACATTTTTTAATACCAACATCCTTCAAGACATGAGGTGCACTAACGATTTTCAAAGAAGATTTGCAAAGGCAGCCTTTGAAAACGCATGGATTACCTCTGAGAAGATTGCAAAGATGATCATTAAGGCTATAGAGAAAAACAGATTGTATGTAATCCCGCAGTTGTCTGGCAAGCTCATCTGGATAATAAAACGCATTTCTCCTTCTCTGTTTTATAGTTTCATGGCATTGCTGATGAGAGTCGGTATAGCAAGAAAACTCCTGCTATTAATGGCACGTTTAGGGATGACATAGATGATCTTAATCAAAAAAACAGTTGCGTGTTAAGGAGGTGTTTATGCGTATAATTAAATCTTTTATACTATCAATACCTTATTCAATCGCATTGGTTTTTCTATGGTTTTCCATCTCCAGTATCCTGCGAATCAAACCAAATCCATATGTTGGAAAATCAATAAAGGCTATTACCAGTAAGGACAGAGAAGATATAACCCTTGAAGACCTGACTCACATGAATAGAGATCAACTTGTTGGTGTCTTCCATCAACTAACAACACCTGAGTTTGAGGAGATGCATGGAGAGTTTAAGGCCCTCCTGCTGGATAGCGGCAGTGTGATACATCGTCTCTGCGGCGATATATACCTGAACGGTATATGGGGAAGATGGCTCACCAAGGCCTTTGAGCCTGTTGGCAAAAATCATGGACATGGTTACAACAGCTTTCGCATGCCCAAAGACAGGGTAGATGAAAATGTAATTATGGCCATCGTGAATTGGACCATTCGAACCATAAAAGGCGCACTTGGACTCAAGGAAGAAGAACAGATTGTGCGGAAAATGAGAAACAAGACAAGGATAGGAGACTCTATTTATGATGATAAGAAGTCATTTCACCTGGAATATCATGATTATACCCCATTCCCTACCTCTACCATGAAGGACGAAGTAAGGAAGCTAAACCACAATCTCTATCTTGGTCTTGGCATTCTCACAGTAACGTTTGGCAAGAGGAATATCTTTCCCTTTGTCCTCATTGGGCCACCAGATAAATGGGTAGGACCTGATGAGGGTTATCCAGGATAGGCCTGGGGAGGTAAGAAAAATCCCTGGTATAACTAGGAAAGGCGATAATGGTCTGGTTAACTATAATTTAAATCAAGGAGGTGTTATGTATAGATATCTAAAGACAAGCCAAGTAGGCTCAAGCATATGGGTGGAGATCTATAATCCACCTGTAAATTTTTTGACCACTGAGATCACAGAAGAGTTATTTAACCTTATAAAAGATGTAGAAAAGGACACCTCCATCAGGGTATTCATCCTTACCGGAGGTGTAGAGGATAATTATATAATGCATTTCTCTATACCTGAACTTGCTAAGATATCTCCTGGCAATGAAAAGCTGAAGATGAATAAAGTGATTAAATACAGGCTGGGTAGTTTTATCCTGAAATATCTTACCACCTTTAACAACGCTCTGATGGACTTATCTCCATGGTACGAAGAGTTTAGCCTAACCCAGGCCAAGAGGTTAGCGGCGTATTCTTCCAGCCTTTTCTTATGGTTACAGATGCACAGACTCTATCTTGCTATTGAAAGGATGAACAAGGTCACAATTGCTGCCATAAATGGTCCCTGTAATGGAGGAGGTACCGAGATATCAGCATGTTTTGATTTCAGATTCATGATAGGTGATCAGGAATTTACCATAGGTCAGCCAGAATGTTTGATTGGGATAATACCAGGCGGTGGCAATACCCAGAGGCTACCAAGACTAATCGGAAGGGTGGCGGCCCTTGAATTGATGCTAAAGGGCAATCAGCTATCACCTGAAGAAGCAAAAAGGCTCGGCCTGATAACTAATACCTTTAAAAAGAAAGATTTTCAAAAAAAAGTTCAAGAGTTTGCTGATCTTATGAGCAAACGTCCACCTGTAGCAATTGATGCCATAAAGAAATCTGTGAACTACGGCATGGATACAACCTTAAGACACGGCTTAAGCATTGAGATGGAGCAGAGTATACGCTGCTTTGATACTGAAGATACCAAAAAGGCAATGAAGGAATACATAAAGATCATACAAGACAAGATCGATGTCCCCCAAGAAAGACGGGCAAGCCAGAAGGAGATATTGGATATCTTAGAAAATGCTAAGCTTGTTGAGAAGTTTAATGGAAGATAGATAACTGAGATCTTATCGGGACCCTCAATATGGGATGGGAAGACTATATAAGAGATGCGCATACATGAAAGTCATGACCTCCGGCAGAGCCGGAGGCTTGCTTATAGCCCTAAAAGGGCATCCATTACTGGCACCCCTTAAGGG